>NZ_NGFN01000005.1 GCF_002148965.1 Streptomyces swartbergensis
GGGCCGGGCTCAGCACCGGACTCCCCACCGGACTCCCCACCGGGCGCCCCACTCCCCGGACCCGCACACCGAGCCAGCCGCCCCGCGAACCGCCCCGTCGGGGCCAGCGCRGCGACAGCGTGGGCGTCGGCCTCCGTGTCGACGTCGCGCAGGCGGGGCAGGTCGCGGATCCGCAGGCCCGCCGCCACGAGCCGGTCCCGCTGGACCGCCCCCGTCGCGGAGGTCGACATGGGCACGCCCCGCAGCAGAGCGGGGTCGGGGCGKGCCAGGCCGAGGGCCCAGAAGCCGCCGTCCTCGGCCGGGCCGAACCAGGCGTCGCAGCCGGCGAAGTCCACGGTGAGCAGCTCCGGCGTCACCTGCGGCGTGTCCATGCCGATGAGCAGGGCCGGGCCGGCGCAGCGCGCGAAGGCGTGCGCCAGCCGCTCGTCGAGACCGCCCGCGCACTGCGGCACGACGTCGAAGCCGGGCGGCAGCCAGGGGCCGGGCTCCCCGTCGAGGACCAGGACCCTGCGGTCGGCCGGGGTCGCCGCGACCGCGTCCAGAGTGTCGGCTAGGGAGGCCTCCGCGAGGGACGCGGCCTCCCGGGGCGTGAACGGCGGGGTGAGCCGGGTCTTGACCCGGCCGGGACGCGGCTCCTTGGCGATGACGAGGAGTGCGGTCACCGTACGCTCCTTCCGGCGGTCGGAGTCTCGCCGGGCTTTCCGGCGGTCGGAGTCTCGCCGGGCTTTCCGCCGGTCGGAGCTTCGCCGCCCCTTCCGCCGGTCGGAGTTTCGCCGCCCCTTCCGACGACCGAAGCCTCGCCGCGCCCTCCCACGGCCGAAGCCTCGCCGGGCCCTCCCACGGCCGAAGCCTCGCCGCGCCCTCCCACGGTCGGAGCCTCGCCGCGCGCCTCGCCCAGTACGCGGCTCATGTCCCTTACGGCCTGCCAGGTGCCGCGCCACGTGCCCGTCACCTTCGAGGCCCCGGTGCGCGCCAGATACGGCACGTCGAGCTCGGCGATCCGCCAGCCGGCGTCGGCCGCGCGCACCACCATCTGGAGCGGATAGCCGCTGCGCCGGTCGGTGAGAGAGAGGGCGAGCAGCGGCTCGCGGCGGGCGGCGCGCAGGGGACCGAGGTCGTGCAGCCGCAGCCCGGTGCGGCGGCGCAGCATCCGCGCGAGGGCGAGGTTCCCGGCGCGGGCGTGCGCGGGCCACGCGCCCCGGCCCTGCGGACGTCGCCGGCCGAGGACCAGGTCGGCCCCGCCGTCCCGCACCTCGCGCACGAAGGGCACGAGGAGCGACGGATCGAGGGAGGCGTCGCAGTCGCAGAAGCACACCACGTCCGCGGTGGCCGCGGTCAGCCCGGCGTGGCAGGCCGCGCCGAAGCCCCGGCGCGGCTCGTGCACGACGGTCGCGCCGAACGCGCGGGCGACCCGGTCGGAGCCGTCGGTGGAGCCGTTGTCGACGACGAGTGCGCGCCAGCCCGGCGGGATCCGTTCGAGCACCCAGGGCAGGGCCTCGGCCTCGTTCAGGCAGGGCAGCACCACGTCGACGTCGGAAGGTGTCGTCGTCACGGTTTCACCCTACGAACACGAATCGGGCATACCGGACTTCGGCTTCTTACGAAACGCGGACGTCGGCGGCCGAGGAGGCGTCCGGACAGGCCTTCGCCGGCGGTCCGGTGCGAGGCTGGAGCCATGCAGCAGCCCCAGCAGCACGAGGAGACCCTCGACGGTTCCCCGCGGGTCCTGGTCGTCGACGACGATCCGACCGTGGCCGAGGTCGTGGCCGGGTATCTGGACCGCGCCGGTTACGTCGTCGACCGTGCCGACGACGGCCCGGCCGCCCTCACCCGTGCCGACGCGCACTGGCCGGACCTGGTCGTCCTCGACCTGATGCTGCCCGGGATGGACGGCCTGGAGGTGTGCCGGCGGCTGCGGGGGCAGGGGCCGGTCCCGGTCATCATGCTCACCGCACGCGGCGACGAGGACGACCGCATCCTGGGTCTGGAGGTGGGCGCCGACGACTACGTCACCAAGCCGTTCAGCCCCCGCGAGCTGGTGCTGCGCGTGGAGTCGGTGCTGCGCCGCAGCCGGCCCGCCGTCCCCGGGCACCGGCTGGGGGCGGCCGGTCTGGCGGTCGACCCGGCAGCCCGCCGGGCCACCAAGAACGGCACCGAACTCGCTCTCACACTCCGCGAGTTCGACCTGCTCTCCTTCTTCCTGCGGCACCCGGGGCGGGCCTTCGGCCGCGAGGACCTGATGCGCGAGGTGTGGGGGTGGGACTTCGGCGACCTGTCGACCGTCACGGTCCACGTCCGCCGTCTGCGCGGCAAGGTCGAGGACGACCCGGCCCGCCCCCGACTGATCCAGACTGTGTGGGGCGTGGGCTACCGCTTCGATCCCACGGATCCCACGGATCCCACGGATCCCACGGATCCCACAGATCCCACGAGTGCGGAGGCCGCATCGTGAACGACACCCTCCTCATCGCCCTGTACGCCTTCGCCGGCGCCGCGACCACCGGCCTGGCCGGGGCCGGCGCGCTGCGCCTGATCCGGCGCCGCTCGCTCACCGCCTCGCTCGCCGTGGTCGCGGCGGTCGGGGTCGTCGCGATGCTCGCGGGCACGCTCGCCGTCGCCTGGGCGATGTTCCTCTCCCCGCACGACCTGTCCGTCGTCACGACCGTCGTCGCCATGGCGGCCGTCGTCTCCCTGGCCACCGCGCTGCTGCTGGGCCGCTGGGTCGTCGCCCGCAGCCGCGAACTCGCCGTGGCGGCACGCTCCTTCGGCGACGGCGGGAACTTCGCCGCCCCCGTAGGCCCGACGACCGCCGAACTGGACCACCTCAGCCGCGAACTGGCCGCCACCAGCGCCAGACTCGCCGAATCCCGGGAGCGGGAACGCGCGCTGGAGACCTCCCGGCGCGAACTCGTCGCCTGGATCTCGCACGATCTGCGCACGCCGCTGGCCGGCCTGCGCGCCATGTCGGAGGCCCTGGAGGACGGCGTCGCCGCCGACCCCGACCGCTACCTGAAGCAGATCCGCACCGAGGTCGAACGCCTCAACGACATGGTCGGCGACCTCTTCGAACTCTCCCGCATCCACGCCGGCGCGCTCGCCCTCGCCCCCAGCCGGATCTCCCTGTACGACCTGGTCGGCGACGCGCTGGCGGGAGCCGACCCCCTTGCCCGGGAACACGGGGTGCGGCTGGTGGGCGGCCGTATCGAGCCGGTGCCGGTGGAGGTGGACGGCAAGGAGATGAGCCGGGTGCTGGGCAACCTGCTGGTCAACGCCATCCGCCGGACCCCCGCCGACGGCACGGTCGCCGTCACAGCGGAACGCTCCCCCGAGGGCGTGCTGCTGTCGGTGACGGACGGCTGCGGCGGCATCCCCGACGAGGACCTGCCACGCGTCTTCGACACCGGCTGGCGCGGCACGCACGCCCGGACGCCCCCGGCCGGCGCGGGTCTCGGCCTCGCCATCGTCCGGGGGATCGTGGAGGCGCATCAGGGCCGGGCCACCGTACGGAACATCCCCGGCGGCTGCCGTTTCGAGGTGGTGCTGCCCGCCGCCGCTTCGTAACACGGGCAGCACCACCGGTCTTTCGCGAGCCGGGTCCCAGGAGACCTCGGCGGCTCCTACGCGTCCCGCATCCCGGCCCGCGCGAACTCCGCCATGCCCTCCTCGAACCCGGCCTCCGGCTTCCAGCCCAGCGCGTCCCGCAGCCGCGCGGAGTCGGCGGTGATGTGCCGTACGTCGCCGAGCCGGTACTCGCCGGTGACGACGGGTTCGGGCCCGCCGTACGCGGCGGCCAGCGCCCGGGCCATCTCGCCGACGGTGTGCGGGTCGCCGCTGCCGGTGTTGTACGCCGTGAGCCCGCCCGGGGCGGCCTCCGCCTCCAGCGCCACGGCATTGGCCCGCGCCACGTCCCGGACGTGCACGAAGTCCCTGCGCTGCCGTCCGTCCTCGAACACGCGCGGTGCCTCGCCCCGGGCGAGCGCCGAGCGGAAGAAGGAGGCGACACCGGCGTAGGGGGTGTCTCGGGGCATGCCGGGCCCGTACACGTTGTGGTAGCGCAGCGACACCGCCGAGCCGCCCGTGCAGCGGGCCCAGGCGGCGGCCAGGTGCTCCTGGGTCAGCTTGGTCGTCGCGTACACGTTCCTGGGATCGGCCGGGGCGTCCTCGCCGACCAGCCCGGGGACGAGGTCCGCCCCGCACACCGGGCACGGCGGCTCGAACCGGCCGGCGTCGAGGTCGGTGATGGCACGCGGCCCGGGCCGTACGAGCCCGTGCCGGGGGCACTCGTACCGCCCCTCTCCGTAGACCACCATCGACCCGGCCAGGACGAGACGCCGTACCCCCGCCTCCGCCATGGCGGCGAGCAGCACGGCCGTCCCGAGGTCATTGTGCGAGACGTACTCCGCCGCGTCGGCGACCCCGTCTCCGAGCCCGACCCTCGCGGCCTGGTGGCACACGGCGTCCACCCCGGCCAGGGCACGGCCGACGGCGGCCGGGTCCCGCACGTCGGCGCCGGCGTCCTCCCGCACGTCGAACACGACCGCCTCGTGTCCGCGCTCCCGGAGGGCGGCGACCACATGGGACCCGATGAACCCGGCACCGCCGGTGACCAGTACGCGCATACGGCCACGCTAGGCCCGCGACCTGGCCGCACCACGGGACCGCGCCCGTACGTCACGACTCCGTAAGATCGCGCCCGGTCACAGCGACGCGGTCTCCGACGCGGTCGCCCACGCGAACCCGTCCGGGTCGGTGAAGGGCCCGGAGTCGCCGTTGATCGTGAGCCGGTGCGATCCGGTGCCGTCGGGGGAGACGCCGACGAGCTTGGCCAGGCCCCGGCGCTTGTACAGCGCCAGCTTGACGGAGCCCGGCCCGGTGGCGAACTCGACGTACTTGCTGCCGAAGCTCTTCGCCACGGGGAGGCCGTGCTCGACGTAGAACCGCTTGCTGCCGGCCATGTCCTCGACCCCCAGCAGGAGCACGATCTCGTCGATCCGCCGGGTGGCCGGGCCGGTGTCCTTCTTCGACGACGACGCGATCTGCCAGATCGTCCCGTCCGGGGCCTGCACGACGCCCCCGTAGCCCCACAGCGACCTGGCGGCGGGCTTCAGCGTCGCGGCACCGGCGTCCACGGCGGCACCGACGAGGGCGTTGACGTCGGCCGGCTGGGACACCACGAGCGACAGCGTGAACCCCCGAAAGCCGGTCGCCGGCGCCTGTGAGGCCCGCGCGCGCACCTGATCGCCCAGCCCGAAGGCGCTGGTGTAGAAGCGGTGGGCGGCGGTGGGGTCGTCCACTTCGAGGGTGACGGATTCGATGGAAGTCATGACGTCGACGCTAGGCGCGGCACGGGACATCCGCTTCTCGAATCCTGACCGGAACGAGGAACACGACGGGGAAGACAACGAGGAACACCTCGCCGCAGCCCGTCGTCAGCGCACAGGCCGCCGCCCCGCGTGCCGGGACAGCCGTACCGCGAAGAAGATCACGTCGACGGCGAGGAGCATGATGCCGATGGCCAGGAGATAACCCAGGCCCTCCGCCGCCACGCCGATGATTCCCAGTACGACGGCCACGAGGACGACCAGAAGGAAGAGCGCCATCACCGCGGACCACCTCACCTGTGCCACGTGCGTACGGTCACCGGCGAGCGAGCCGGCGCTCGCCCCCCGCTCCCGGCCGGTATGTCAAGCCGTAGTGCTGGAAGATCTGCTCCTCCTGCTCGGCCGGAAGAACGTCGTCCATCCCGATCGACGGGGCTGTGCGCACCTGTCCCCTGGCGTGGGAGACCTTGACGTAACCCGGCCCGACAACGGCGTCGTCGAGGGGGACGAAGACCAGTCGCCGGCGCCCGGGCAGCCCGGTGCGGACGGTGGCCATGGCCGGTTCGTCGGTGGCGGTGTCCACATAGACCGCTTCGAACATGCCGATCCGGTGCTGCTTCGGATCGACCACCTCTTGGTCGCGCCATTCGCGGATGTCAGCTGAACGGATCATGCCCGTACTCCCTGTCCGGTCCCGCCGTTTCACCCTACTCCGGCCCGGGCCGGAGTACGGTGGGGAGGACGAGGACTTTCCGTATGCCGGAATTTTCCTTGCCGGAATCCCGACCGGTTCCGGACATCGCACACCCCGGGCACGCCTGTCACCCACCCAACGACCACACCCGCGAAAAGGTCACGCATTCGATCCGGGAACTCCCGTTCCCTCCCCGGAAACGGCGCACGCCGCAGCCCGGGCAACCCCTCATGAAGCCGGCAGGAGCCCTCATGACCACCGCGCCACAGCCCCCGCTCGCCTCCCGTCCGGACCTCCGGCTGCGTCTCGCACCCCGCAGCGGCATGCCCCGGCCCATCGACGGGGCGTGGTGGCCCCGCTCGTACGACCTGCTCGCGGAACTCCCGCCGCTGCTCTCCGGATTGCCGCGGGCGTGGGGCCACGTCACCAGCGTCACCGTCAACGGGGCGACGTGGCCGGCGGCACCCGGCCGGATGCTCGTCTCCAACCAGGTCGTACGACTGCACAGGGCCCTCGCGGCGTCCGCCCCGGACACCGTCGTCCTGCTCGCCCCGGGCCGGGGTCGCTGGGACCTGCTGGTGGTGCCGCCGGACACGACCGAGGAGGCGGCGGAACCGCTGATGGCGGCCGCGGCGAGCGATCAGGAGTGACCGCACCCGCCGGGCGCCGTCTCACTTCCGCCGGTGGCCGTCCTCCATGGAGCGGCTGGTGTCCAGCCAGGACCGTGCGGGTTCCGCCGCGCGGCCGGTGTCCACGGTGAGGTCGAGGCGGGTTCCCCCGTCGTGGCCCGCGGGGTAGCTGCGCTGCTCGGTGGCGGCGAAGCAACGGCGGAGAACCTCCGCGACCCGCCGGGCGACCTCGGGCGAGGCGGCGACGATGCGGACCTCGGCGTGCCCGTCCGAGGGTGGTTCCGTGGACTGCATGGCGACCTCGGAGTTCGATGTCCCGGTAGGAGACGGGCCGGTATGAGCCGGGCCGGTACGAGACCGGCCGGATCTTTCACTCTACTCCGGGCTTCCCGGCCGTCATCGGCCGGAGAGTACCGTGAGACGAGGAGGCCGCTCGGCTTCCTCATGCCCGGCAGGATTCCCCCGGCAGGCAGGCGAGAGCGATGTCCGACTCCGACTCCCCGCGTGTGAACAGGCTCCTGCCGGACGCCGTCCACCAGGCCGTGCGCCCCGGAACGGCCGTCGTACGGCTGGAGACGACTCACGAACGGCAGGGCGTGCTCGACGGGGCGTGGTGGCCGCGCTCCCGCGACATCGCCGCCGAGCTCCCCGGCCTGATCACCGCACTGACCGAGCACCTCGGGCCGGTCACCCGTGTCGGCCTGGACGCCGGTGCCTGGGAAGAGCTGCCGACGCGGATGACCATCGACGACCGTGTCGTCCACATCGACTCCTCCCCGGTCGGGGACGACACCGTCCTCATCACCCGGGGCGGGCAGGACCTCTTCTCCCTCCTCGTGGTCCCGCCGCACGCGACGCCCGACGCCGCGCGCGCCGCCATGACCGAGGCCGTCCGCTCCGGCAGCCTGACGCAGGCCGAACAGATCCTCGTCGACACCGGCACCGGGCGAGCGAACCCGAGTGCGACGGAAGTCCCGAGCGCGACGGAAGTCCCGAGCGCCCCCGGCGAATAGCCCGGGATCCGTACGGCCAGCCGGGCCCGTCCGGGGAGTACGGTGGAGCAACCGGGACATTTCGCGCACCGGCTGGAACCTCCTGGTGACCCCGGGACAGGCTGCCCGTATCAGCCGATGGGAAGGTGAGGACCGTGGAGATATTCGTGTCCGTGGCGGTGATCCTCGGGTTGATCGTTCTCGGTGTGTTCCTCATCCACCAGCTGAACTCACAGCACGGCGACCGCATCGCCGCCTTCCACTACAGCCGCTCCGGGCAGCCTGCCGCGGGACCGGCTCCGGCCGCTTCACGGAAGGCCCACGGCCGTGCGGGACCGAACAGCACCGGCCGCCGCCACGACCATCACGGGCCCGGCGGCCACGGGTGGTTCTTCTGGCGCCGCTCACGCAAGCAAGCCGGGTGAGCCCCACGATCAGGAGAGAACGACGATCAGGAGAGAACGACCTGTTCACCGCCCCGCTCGCGCATGCCGCGCCGGCCGTATGCGCGCACGACGGCCTCGAACGCGGCGTTGAAGGCGAGGGCATGGAGCAGGTGATCAGCCGGAATCGGCGACGGAACCCTCGGGCGCGCCGTGCCCGGCACGGCGGCGGTACTCGGCGTTGATGCGCTGAGCTTCCTCGAGCTGGTCCTCGAGGATGACGATGCGGCACGCGGCCTCGATCGGGGTGCCCCTGTCGACGAGTTCGCGGGCGCGCGCCGCGACGCGCAGCTGGTAGCGGGAGTACCGGCGGTGTCCGCCCTCCGAGCGCAGCGGAGTGATCAGACGGGCCTCACCGATGGCTCGCAGGAAGGCCGGGGTGGTGCCGAGCATCTCGGCGGCCCGACCCATCGTGTACGCGGGGTAGTCGTCGTCTTCCAGACGATCGCTGAGCGGGGTATCTGCTGTCATGTCACCTCGTAGTGCAACGCGTCGAGGGGCCCTGGTGCCGTACGGCACCAGGGCCCCGAAGGAAATTGAACACCATCTGTCGGCCCTAATGCTGCGCCGACCTTCTGTTTCCGCTACCGGCCCTGTGGGAGGGGGGATGCGGGGATCGCGGCTGCGTGACCGGGGACCACCTTCCAATCCGGGGTCTTGCGGTACCCGGCCGAGCACCGCTCGGGCCGGGCGATCCTGATGGCGTCTGCTCCTCCGTCCTTCTCTGCTCAGTGATCGTGTGTCAACGAGAAGAAGGCTAACTGCGCCGGAGCCCAATGTCTACTCTGACAAGAGCAGATTTTGTTCGCTGGTGGCGCGGATTGCCGGTGGCGGCCCGCAAGGGCGGGAGACGACGACGAGGGCCCTGCCGACGCGCGTCGGCAGGGCCCTCATCGGGATCGGGGTGGGCGGTGGTCCGCCCGTCCTCATGCGTCCAGGGGTGCGGCGCCGAGCAGTGCCGACGCGGTCTGGAGCGGAGTGGGGACGCGCACGGGCGCGGCCTCGGGGTGGTCGTGGCAGGTGAAGCCGAGGCGGGCCATGGCCCGGATGACTTCGCTGCCCGTGAAGTCGCGGCGGTCCTGTCGGGTGACGACCTGGCCCACCTGCTTCACGGGGTAGCGGCGGCGGCCGATGGTCACGGACTCACCCGTGACGATCTCGGGCGTGATGCCCTTCATCGAGGCCAGCACCCCGCTCTTGGTCAGGTCGAACGGGTACCGGGCGATGACACAGCGCATGATGCCCCCACAGGGAGAAGGAGAACGGCTGACCGGTCGAGACGGATCAGCAGGAGAGGGCGAGGACGCCCGGGGCCCGGCCGTGCTCGCCGACGGCGGCGGTCCGGGGGACGGGTGAGGCGAACGGTCCGTCGAGCACATCCCGCAGCCGGGTCCGGTCCGTGTACGTGGAACTGCCGCGGTGAACGACGAGTTCGGCCCGGGTGACCGAGCCCGTGCTCTGGTCGTCCCCGTCGCACAGGACGAGGTACTCGACCCGGGCACCGGCCATGACGGACAGGGCGACCTCGACGGTCATGTCGTCCCCGACCCGGGGGCCGGACGCGTCCATGGCGTCGACCAGGGACACGAGGGAGGGATCCACCTGCTGGCACTGCGTCTGAACCGGTGTCAAAGCTGCCTCCGCGGAGATGGGTGAGCTGAGGAGTGACGCGGCAGGCCTAGGCCGCCGGGTCGAAGGCGGACCGCTGCGCCCTGCGCCGCCCCGCCTGTCCGGTGGGTCGCCCCTGGGCGGGGCGGCTGCGGCGGCCCCGGGACGAGGGCGCCCCGGACGACCCGGCACGGCGGGGAGCCGGAGCCGGGGCGGTGATGACGACAGGGACACCGGACGGCGTCTGGGCACCGGTGATCCGGCTCAGTTCCGCTTCACCCGAACGCACCGGGGTGACCTGGGGCGTGATGGCGGCCGAAGCCATCAGCCGGGTCATGCTGCGGCGCTGACCGGGTGTCACGAGCGTGACGACGCTGCCGGACTCGCCGGCGCGGGCGGTACGGCCGCCGCGGTGCAGGTAGTCCTTGTGGTCGGTGGGCGGGTCCACGTTGACGACCAGGTCGAGGTTGTCGACGTGGATACCGCGGGCCGCGACGTTGGTCGCCACCAGCACCGTCACATGACCGGTCTTGAACTGGGCGAGGGTCCGCGTGCGCTGGGGCTGGGACTTGCCACCGTGCAGAGCCGCGGCGCGGACGCCGTTGCTCAGCAGGTGCTCGGTCAGCCGGTCCACGGCGCGCTTGGTGTCCAGGAACATGATCACCCGGCCGTCCCGCGCCGCGATCTCGGTCGTCGTGCGGTGCTTGTCCGCTTCGTGCACGTGGAGCACGTGGTGCTCCATCGTGGTGACCGCACCCGCCGACGGGTCGACGGAGTGGACCACCGGGTCCGACAGGTAGGTGCGGACCAGGCGGTCGACGTTGCGGTCCAGGGTGGCCGAGAAGAGCATCCGCTGCCCCTCGGGGCGCACCTGGTCCAGCAGCGCGGTGACCTGCGGCATGAAGCCCATGTCGGCCATCTGGTCGGCCTCGTCGAGGACGGTGATGGCGACGTCGTCCAGTCGGCAGTCGCCGCGGTCGATGAGGTCCTTGAGGCGTCCCGGCGTCGCGACGACGACCTCGGCCCCGGTCCGCAGCGCACCCGCCTGCCTGCCGATCGACATGCCGCCGACCACGGTGGCCAGCTTCAGCCGGACGGAGCGGGCGTACGGGGTGAGCGCGTCGGTCACCTGCTGGGCCAGCTCGCGGGTGGGGACGAGGACCAGGGCGAGCGGCTGCCGCGGCGCCGCACGCCGGCCCGCCGTACGGGCCAGCAGCGCGAGGCCGAAGGCGAGGGTCTTGCCCGACCCGGTGCGGCCGCGGCCGAGCACGTCACGCCCGGCGAGGGAGTTCGGCAGGGTCGCCCCCTGAATGGGGAACGGCACGGTCATGCCCTCGTGGCCGAGCGCGGCCAGCAGCGGCGCCGGCAGGTCGAGGTCGGCGAACGACTCGACGGCGGGCAGCGCGGGCGTGGTCGTCACCGGCAGCGCGAACTCCCCCTGGAGTGCGGCCGGCCGGCGCTCGTAGCCCTTGGAACGCCGCGGAGCGCCCGAGCCCTTGGCGGCGGACCCCCGGGAGCGGTCGTAGGAGCGGGTCGGGCGGGCGGTGCGTGCGCGGTTCAAGCGGAACCTTCCTCGATCTGAGCTGGTAGGCACGTAGCAAGGAATTTCCGCCGCGCAGATGAACGGCGCAGAGAATCGCGAGAACGAGCCGGAGATGATGGGCGCGGATTTAGTGTCACGCGCCCTGAAAAGCAGCGAGCTGGGGCCCGCACCCCAAGGTGCGGGCCCCAGCTGCGAAATATGCGTTGCTGCCGTGATGTCAGGCGGGAACGATGTTCTCGGCCGTCGGGCCCTTCTGGCCCTGCGCGATGTCGAAGGACACCTTCTGGCCTTCCAGCAGCTCACGGAAGCCCTGGGCGGAGATGTTCGAGTAGTGGGCGAAGACGTCGGCGCCGCCGCCGTCCTGCTCGATGAAGCCGAAGCCCTTTTCCGCGTTGAACCACTTCACGGTACCGGTAGCCATGTCAATTCTCCTTCGGAGACGATGTTCGGAATTCGCCCTGTGCGGATTCCGCGTCGCCGTGCTGATTACCCCGTAGGAAAATAAACCTTCTGGCAACCACACCTGCAACTGAGATCGACAGTAGCATGGCGCGACCGGCGCTGTGTGGATCAGTAATTCCGCCCCGTCCGGAGGTCGAGGAATACTCGCCGTGTGCCGCACCAATTTCTCATCTCGCAAAAACAGATATTGGTCCCGCGCGGACGCACTGTTCCTGCCACCACTTCCGGCCGCAGCCCCATGACCTCCCTCGATGGCCCCTGCGCCGCGGCCGTCCCCCTCAGCGGACGGGACGCCGACGAACGCGCCGAGAGCCACGATCGCGATGAAGGTCACATCGGCATACGGGTGACCCTCCTAGTCGGCGCGTGTGGCGGTCCAGCTGATGTGAGGGGGCTCGACGCGTGCGCACAGGGGGCCGCCCTGGGCGTCGGTCAGGCCGAGGCGGCCGACCAGCAGTCCGTCGCGTGCGGCGGCGGTGAGTACGTCCGCGGGGATGACGTCGAGCATCAGCTTGGCGCGGCGGAACATCGTGAAGACCCCCGAGTCGTCGACCGTGCCCCACGACAGGTAGATGAACCGTCGGCCCAGACGGTCCTGCACGTAAGGGCCTTTGATCTCGATGCCGGTCGGCGAGGTGCTCGTCGTGCACTCCAGTGTCCAGGTCGCGGACGGTGCGTCGGCGGGCTGGGGTTCGAGGAGCTCGGCCGGACGGTCGCGGCGTTGTACGGCGACGTGGACGTTGCCGTACGCGGGGAGCTTGCCGGGCAGGTCGACGGCGTCGATGCGGATGCGCATGGCGGCCATCATGCCGCCATCGGCCGCGCGGAGGTCATCCGGCCTCAGTGGTCGTCGCGGATGGTGGTCGCGATGCCGTTGCTGATCACGACCTCGGCGGTGAAGCCCTTCTTGGCGGCCGTCTCCAGTTCGGCCTCGGTGCACTCGCTGCCGCCCTGGCCGCCTTCACCCGTGTTCGTGTCACCGCAGATGTCGCCGAGCCCCAGATCTCGGTGTCCTCGGCGACCAGGAACTGCTGCTCGACGCCCTTCATGCCGGAGACCGTGTACTTGCCCGGAGCCAGGTAGGAGATGTTGCCGAACCAGGTTCCGTCGACTCCCTTGCCCTTGTTGGAGTGTCCTTCCGAAGGGGGAGTGGCAGGGAGTCGGCGGCGTCTGCGCCCGTTCCCGCTCTGTGCTGACCATGAGGAGCCCCCGAGCCCTCGGGTCGCACCCGTCTTCCCTTCAGGACACCGCCGTGGTGCGGCCGTGACACGGCAACACATCGGCTGTGGACGGCGGTTCGCCGACGCGTCGCCTTGCGTCACACGGCCGTGTGCCCTGTCACCGGCCGTTCCCCGGGCTGTAGGGCTGGAGGAGCTGGTCGACGGGTGCGTAGTCGTCGGTGAGCGGTCGGGCGTCGCCGATCCAGGACGTGAGGTCGTCGCCGGTGGCGATCTTCCAGCCGGTCTGCCGGGCGTCCAGCGCCTTCTGGGTCGCGCGCACGTCGACCGGCCGGTCGGAGGCGATCACCACCAGATTGCCGCCCAGGGCCGTGGCGGTCGGGTCGAGGCCGATATCGGCGGGTTCGCCGACGAGGGCGACGTGCTCGAACATCTCGCCGAGGGTGGCTGCTTCGGCACGCGCGAAGGCCAGATCACCGTGGTCGATGAGGTTGGCGACGTACAGGCCGTCCTCGTCGAGCACCCGCCGTACGTCGGTCATCGCTTCCACCGTGGTGAGATGCCACGGCACGCTGACGCCCCCGAAGGCGTCGCCGACGACGAGGTCACGGCTGCCGGCGTCCAGCCGCCGCAGGCCGAGCCTGCCGTCCTCGACACGTACGTCGATACCGGCTGCCGATCCCAGACCGAGCTGGTCGTGGTCGATGCGCACGACCCCGCCGTCGATCTCGGAGACGAGGCTGCGCGTCCCGGGCCGGGTGGCCGCGAGGTAGCGGGGAAAGGTGAGCCCGCCGCCGCCCACGTGGTGGGCAGCGAGTGGCTCACCCTCGGGAAAGGCGGCATCCACCACCGACGCCATGGCCCGGACGTATTCGAACTCCAGGAAGGTCGGGTCGTCGAGGTCGACGTAGGAGTGCCGCAGGCCGTCCAGGACGAGTGTGCGGCCGCTGTCCCGGTCGGGGTCCGCGACGACCCGGGCGCAGTGGTACCTGGTCTCCGTGTCGCAGCCGCCGGGCGCGACCGTGGTGGCGAGGCCGCCGGCGACGACCACGAGGGTCAGGGCGGGGGTGCCGCTCCACCCGCGCGTTCGCCACTGGACCAGCGCCGAGCCGGCCACCAGCAGGGTGCCCAGGCCGATCAGTATGCCGCTGACCGGCAACCGCGACACGAGAACGAAGCCGGTGAGGACGGTGCCGACGATGGCCCCGACGGTGCCGACGCCGGACAGCCGGCCGACGACCGTTCCGGTCTCGGCGAGGCTGGTGAGCCGCAACTTCGTCACGATCGGCGTCACCGCCGACAGCAGCGCGCCCGGCACGAGGATGGTCATCGACGCGATGAACAAGAGCACCGGTGGTGCCCACTCCCCAGTGGTGCGCAGCACGGCCGGTGTGAGCGCCACGACCGCTCCCGACACCCCGAGCGAGGGGCCCAGGAGCCGGCGTGGATCGACCTGGTCGGCGATGCGCCCGCCCATCCAGGAGCCGACGGCGATTGCGGTGAGGGCGATGCCGATCACCATGGTGCTGGTCTCGAGGGTGAGGCCGAGATAGGGAGCCAGCAGCCGCAGAGCGACGATCTCCACCACCAGGACCGCGGCGGAGGACCCGAACACCAGCACCGCGGCGGTACGGGGCCCCAGGCCGTCGTTGTGAGGTGTGCCCTCGGCGACAGGCGAGGAAGACGATCCGGTCACGGGCGACATCCTCGCACGCGACGGCGCGGGAATCTGCCGCACTCTCAGGGGTGTTGGCGGGCGATCAAGGGCCGAGGCGCACGACTGCGGCGAAGGCGAGGATTTCCCCCGCGCCTCCTGAGCGAGGCAGGCGTGACCGAGGAGCAGCCGGCCCGGCTGCGCTCCCCGATCGGTCTCGACCTCGGCGCCCGCATCCCCGAGGAGACAGCGATCTCCATCACCGCGGAGACCGTCGACCGCACCAACCAGGGAACGGGCCTGCCCTTGTCCCACCTGTCCGGCCCGATCCACCGGGACCGGGCGCTCGTGCCCTGATACATCTCACAGCCGGTTCGCAGCCGTTTCACACCCGTGGAGGGTCCCGGGACAGGCAGCCGAATAGGATGTGGACTCATGTCGAACCCTGATGAGCTGCTCGTCGCCATTTCCGCCGCGGTGGAATCCGAGCGAAGCAATCAGATGTCACTGACCGTGGTCGTCGGCGGCGCCGTCATCACCGGCCGGTTGGCTCCCGAGGCCGTGTGGAGGGAGCGGGTGGCGGAGGTCCTGAAGGACTCGGACCGCCTCGGCCCGTTCTCCGACGTCTTCACCCGCGGCCCACGCCAGAACCGGCCCGGCCACGGCGAGACCCCCACGCACCTGCACTTCCATCTCGCCCGGATCCTGCAGGGCAGTCTCGGAATCCCCGAGACGGGCGGCATGTACCGAGTCGCGATCAAGGACGTCAGCGCGTGGACCGTGGGCGACTTCAGCTACGACCAGTGAGTCGCCGCCCCCGCCCCCTTGCTCGACGGGGAGTTTCCCAGCGGATGCTCATCGCACGAGAGCCGGGACCGGCGGGCTGAGCGGGACCCGGGGTTCCGGCAGCGGCTGTTCACACACGTGCCCGGCCAGGTCCGGCCAGTGTGCCGTGAGGTAGAAGTGGTCGCCGCCGGGAAAGACCCGCAGCCGGAAGGGGCCACGCGTGTGCCGCTCCCAGGCGGCCGCCTCGGGGACGTCGACGACGGGATCGGCGTCCCCCACCAGAGCGGTCACCGGCGCGGTCAGGGGCCGGCCGGGGCGGTGGCGGTAGGTCTCCAGGGCCGTGTAGTCGCTGCGCAGGACCGGCAGGGCCATCGCCAGGACGTCGGGGTACCGCAGCAGCCGGGGGTCGGTGCCCCGGGTGCGGCGCAGTTCCTCGACGAGGCCGTCGTCGTCCCGGAGCCGGACGGCCCGGTCGCGCACCCGGTCGGGGGCCCAGGCACCGGAGACGATCAGGTGGGCCGGGCCGGTACCGGCGTCCTCCAGGCGCCGGGCCACCTCGTAGGCCACCACCGCGCCCATGCTGTGGCCCAGCAGGGTCAGCGGCCGGTCCGCGAGCGGGCGGACCGCCCGGAACGCGCGTTCCGCCAGCTCCGCCAGGTCCTCCACGCGCTCCTCGTGGAGGCGTTCCTGGCGGCCGGGGTACTGGACGGCGAGCATCTCGTAGGGCCCGGTGCGGTGGGTGCGGGTCGCGTCGGCCAGGGCGGCGGCCAGCGGCCGGTAGGCGCCGGCGCCGCCGCCCGCGTGCGGGAAGCACACGAGGCGGGCGGCGGGCTGCGTCGGCTCGGGGCCGAACCGGCGCAGCCAGGGCTGTGGCGTGTGCCTCGTGTGTCGGCGGGCCAGGGTGGCCGTCGCCGTTCCGGCGTCACATTCCACGGGTGTAGCCTCCGTCGATCGTCAGGCTCTGCGCGGTGATCGCGCCGGCCCGGTCCGACACCAGGAAGCCGACGAGGTCGGCGGCCTCGCGTGCCTCGACGAGCCGCCGCAGCGGAATGGACTTGCGGGCCTGGCGCAGCATGCGCTCGGAGTCCGCGCCGATCTCGTCCGCCTGGGCGGCGATCTCCCGGCGCAGCATGGGTGTGTCGGTCCAGCCCGGCAGCACGGCGTTGACCGTGATGTCGCGGGAGGCGAGGTCCAGTGCCAGGCCCTTGGTGTAGCCGATCAGGCCGTGTTTGGAGGCGCAGTAGGCGGTGTTGCGCATCTTGCCGGCCTTGCCGAGGATCGAGGACACGTTGACGATCCGGCCGCCCGCCGCCAGGTGCTCCAGGCAGGCGGCGGTGACGGCGAAGGTGCCGTGCAGGTTGATGTCCAGCACCCGCTGCCAGGTGTCCTCGTCGTCGGGTGCGTTCTCGTCGGCGACGCCGGCGCTGTTGACCAGGATGTCCAGGCGGCCCAGGGACCGCAGGGCGGCGCGCAGTTCCGCGCGCACGCGGTCGCGGTCGCGCAGGTCCACGGCCAGTGCGGTGGCCTGTGCCCCGAGGTCGCGTACCTCCTTGGCGACCGTCTCCAGCCCGTGGGCGTCCCGGTCGAGCAGGACGAGGTGCGCGGCCCCGGATTCGGCGAGGACGAGGGCCACCTCACGGCCGATGCCTCCGGCGGATCCGGTGACGACGGCGGTCCTGCCCGCCAGGTCGCCCGGTGCGGAGCGCCGGCCGAGCGGGGGGTTGTCGATGTCGTTCATGTGCCGGTCCCCTTTCACGCCATCTTCAGGCCGCCGTCGATGTGCAGGACCTCGCCGGTGGTGTAGGTGTTGCGCGGGGAGGCGAGGTAGGCCACGGCGTCGGCGATCGTCTCGGGCTCGGCGTAGCTCTTCACCAGCAGCCGGCCCATGATCTCGTCCTCGGCCCGGCCGCGGATGGTCTCCGTCATGTCGGTCCGGATCACGCCCGGGGCGACGGCGTTGACGAGGATGTTGCGGGAGGCGAGCTCCACCGCCATCGCCTTGGTGAACGCCTCCAGTCCGCCCTTGGCCGCCGCGTAGTTGGACTGGCCGCGGCCGGGCTTGGAGGCGGCGGAGGAGGAGATGTTGACGATCCGTCCGTAGCGCCGGCGCAGCATCACGCCCGCCGCGGCCTGGACCATGAGCATGGGGGCGACGAGGTTGGTGTCCACGACGTCCCGGATGTCCTTCAGGCTCTGGTTGACCAGGAGTTCGTCGCGGGTGATGCCGGCGTTGTTGACGAGTACGTCGAGCCGGCCGAAGGCGGCGCGGACGCCGGAGACGACCTGGCGCGGTACGTCCGGGTCGGAGACGTCGCCCTGGATCAGCTCGACCCTGCGGCCGAGCTTCGCTATGTGTTCGGCGACCTGTTGCGCCTCGTCGGTCGCGCTGCGGTAGTTGAGCGCGATGTCGCATCCTTCTTCGGCGAGCTTGACGGCGATGGCCCGTCCGATGCCGCGGCTGCCGCCGGTCACCAGTGCCACCTGGCCCTCGAATTCCATGTCGCTGACGTCCTCTCGAGTCGGGCTCACACCGAGTGCGCGCTCTTGTAGTCGGCCAGCCGCAGCCCGTGCGCGTCGGCCAGCGCGGCGATGTCGATGACCTGCCGGCGGGTGATGTTCCCGTAGGAGTAGTGCCGGTCGAGTCCGGCCAGGCCCATCAGCGCGGTCTCCGCCATGCAGGCGAACAGCTGGCCCGCCTCCAGGAAGGCGCGCGCCGAGGGGTGCAGGCTCTCCCCGCCCGGGGTGGCGACGATGCCGCCGAGCATGTACGCCAGGTCGGGGCGCTGCTCGGTCAGCTCCGGGACCGCGTTGTTGGGCACCGCGATGTCGCAGACCACGGCGTCGGGGGCGAAGTGCTCGCCGGTCAGGAACGGTTCGGGGCTGTTCGAGGCGGCCAGCACCAGCTGGGCCTCGCGCACCGCGTCGGTGCTCTGGCTGATGGTCAGGAACGGGTCCTCGCCGTACCGTTCCTCCAGGTACTGCGCGATGGCCCGGCCCCGCTCGGTCTCCTCGGCGGGCGGCTCCTCGGCGAGCCACTTGGTGATCAGCGGCTCCTCCGCCAGCCGGGCCGGGATACCGGTCAGTTCACCGCCCTCGGCGATCCGCGACCAGCACTCCCGGTAGATGCCGTGCACGGTGTTGCGCAGTCGCCGTACCGAGCCGTCGCGGCCGCTGCCGACCAGGACGATCCGGCGCAGCCGCTCGGCGAACAGCTGGCTGTAGACGGAGGCGATGTTGCCGGCCGCGCCGACCACCGCCAGCGTGGAGTCGGCGAGGGTGAAGCCGCGGTCGTGCGCGCCGCGTTCCATGGCCTGGACGCCCATCGCGACGGTCAGCGCGTTGCCGGAGGTCAGCGCGATGCCAGGGACCTTCAGCGAGGTGCAGTTGTTGGTCACGATGGAGGTGTACATGCCGAGGCCGGCGACCTCGCAGCCGTCCTCGCGGGCCGCCCGCACCCGCTCCTCGACGTCCGCGCGGATCCCGGTGACGTCCCCGGAGGCCAGGTAGCGGCCCATCTGCTCGGAGCCGACCATGAGCGGGTAGAGCGCGAAGTCCACGGCACTGCCCAGCGGCGAGGTGATCCGCACCGCCGGGTAGGGCGCCGCCTGTTTCACCGGCTCCATGCCCAGGACGAAGGAGCGCAGCGCGGTGTCGCCGAGGTCGGCGAGCGCCGGGTCGACCTGCCGCAGATGGGCGGGCGTGATCAGGTGGTTGACGAAGGCCACCTTGCGCACGGGCCCGCTCACCGGCCGCGGCTCGCCCTGCTCGTAGGGGGCCACCGCGCCCCGGAAGTCGCGGATCTCGGTGCGCGGCTTGGGGATCGTACGGTCGGTCGCGGGGTGGACGAGGTGGAGCGTGTCCTCGTAGCGCAGGATGCGGCACAGCCGCTCCAGGGCGCCGCGCAGCCGCTCGATCTCCTCGTCCGTGAGGTACGCCGACGGCTGGATGCGCAGGACGTTGCCGGCGCTGCCGGTCGGCGCGATGCGGATGCGCTCCTCGCGCAGCAGATAGCCGGAGAGCAGATAGCCGAGCGCCCCGGTGTAGGCGCCGCCGCGCAGCACCATCGAGCGGGCCTCGCCCTGGTCGCGCAGCTGAAGGCCGATGAACAGCCCCTTTCCGCGGACCTCCTCGATGACGTCCGGGTACTGCGCCCTGAGGTCCTCCAGCATCCGGGTCAGCCGTTCGCCTCGCTCGGTGACCTGCCGGTACACGCGGCCGTCGTCGGCCTCCAGCATCTCGACGACCTTGCGGGCGACGGAGGAGGAGAAGTCGTCCATCGCGAAGGTCGAGCTGTGGATCAGGTCGAACTCGCCCTGGTAGAGCGACTTCCGGACGAGCATGGCGGAGATCTTGGCGAGTCCGCCGCCCAGCGACTTGGACAGGGTGTAGTAGTCGCCGCGCAGCCCGATCAGGGAGCTGGCCAGGAAGGCGCCGCAGCGGCCCATGCCGCTCTGCACCTCGTCGATGATCAGCGCCGTGCCGACGCGGTTGCAGAACAGCCGTACGGCCCGGCCCTGTTCGGTGGTCAGCGCGTGGATGCCGCCCTCGCCCTGCACGGGCTCCAGCAGGAAGGCGGTCACGACCGGCAGGTCCCGCTCGACCAGGCGCACCCGGTCGTCCACGACCTCGGTGTCGAGCAGCGTGACCCGCTCGTCCTCGGCGATCCGCTCCAGCGTCTCCGGCCGGCCGAGCTCGTCCATGGGCACGAACCGGACCCGGGTGCCCAGGTTCTGGAAGGGCGCCCGGAAGCCCGCGTTGTAGGTGAGCTGGACGCTGCCGACGAGCTTGCCGTGGAAGGAGCGCTCCAGGGCGAGGAACAGCGGCCGGGTGGCGAGGGCGGCCGTGTTGTGGGCGCCGACGGCCGCCAGCAGCCCGTCGATCCCGTCGGCGGGGGTGGCCCGCCCGCGCACGCCGGGCTGCTGGAAGGCGTCGGCGTCGATGCGCGCCTCGCCCCGGCGGACGGCCTGCCGGGCTTCCTCGGCGTGCGCCGCGACCTCGTCGGCGAGCTCCGTCACCCTGCGCACCCGGACCAGCTCGGCGTGCTTGACGGCCGCCTCGACGGCCTCCGCCCCGCTGTTGCCGAAGGTGGCCACGTAGGGCTCTTTGGCCGAGGTCTCCCGGCGTACGACGTCACTGAGCGCGGCGCCGAGCCGGCCCGCCTCCTCACGCAGCGAGAACTGGGCGTGCACGGCCCGGTTGCCGTCCAGCAGCGCCTTGGCGTGCGCGACGAGCTCGGGGTGGTTGTGCCCGAGGATCAGCGAGCCGTAGCCGCCCATCAGGTCCAGGACGGGCACCAGTTCCCCCCGCTCGTCGCGGTGGTACATGGTGTTGCCCTCGGCGCGTTCGTACTCGACGTCCAGTCCCAGGGCGGTGAACACCCGGCCCATCCGGGGCTGCACGTAGTCGGTGAACTGTGACATGGCTGGTGTGCCCCCTCAGATGGTGTGCGGCCGCTTGGCGAGCAGGGCCCCCGCGAACCCGTTGAACGTGCTGTGCAGGCTGAGGACGGAGTCGATCCGCCGCTTCCGGGCGCTGCCGGTGACGAAGTCGGTGCCCTCGTCCGGGGACATGCTCAGGTGCGCGATCGGCGGCAGCTCGCCGGCCGCGAACAGGTCGGGTGCCAGGGCGAGTTCGGCGAGCGGACCGGCCGCGCCCAGGGTGCCGACGATCGGGCGTACGGAGCTGACCGGGACCCGGCTGTCCTTCAGCAGGGTGCGCAGCAGCTCGATCTCCGCCGTGTCGTGGTGCACGGTGCCCTTGCCGTCGGCCAGGACGGCGCCCAGCATGTCGGGCGTCATGCCGTGCGCGGCCAGCAGCGTCCGGGCGCTCTCCGCGAGGTCGGCCGGGCCGACGCCGCCGTCGAGGGCGGGCCGCAGCCGGGTGCCGAGGACCTCGACGAGCGGGCGGGCACCGCGGGCGACGGCGTCCTCGGCGCGTTCCAGCACGAGCGCCACCGCGCCCTCCCCGACGACCGTGCCGTCCCGGTCGGGAGCGAAGCTGCGCAGCGAGTCACGGCCGTGGCCGCCCGCGCTGAGCTGCCCGGCGCGGTACAGCCCGGCCAGCTTCAGCGCCTCGTTGTAGCTGCCCGCGCCGACCACCAGGGCGGTGTCGCAGTGCCCGTTGCGCAGGCTGAACAGGGCCCGCTGGAGGGCGCTCAGGGCCGCGCCGGCGTCCTGGACGAAGGCCGCGCAGTCGCCGCGGAACCGCTCGGCGATGCTGACCAGGGCGAGGGTGTTGTTGTTCAGGGCGCGGATGACGGTGAACGGGTTGAAGGTCGCCGCGTTGCCGAACGCTTCGGCCACCACGCGCTGCAGGTCGGCGCCCACCTGCGCGGAGCTGTCCGTACGGGCCTTGTCGAGGGCCTTGGTGAAGGCGGCGGCGCCCAGGTCGGTGGAGTCGTCCTGGGCGACGTACAGCCCGCGCCGTTCCTCGGGGATCGCCTCCCAGCTCTCCCCCGCCTGCCGCTGGGCGTCCTGCGCGGCGAGCACGGCGTTGAAGGTGAACGGGGTGCCGAACTTGCGCAGCTTGTGCGGCACGCTGTCCCGGCCCAGTTTCTGGAGCTCGTCGGGGACGTGCCCGAACTGGGTGATCCTGCGGGAGCGGACGTACGGGTCGCGGTAGGGCGAGAGCGCCGGCCGCGCCTCGCGCCAGGCCGTCCACAGGGCCTCGGGCCCGCGCCCGGTGGGCAGGACGGCACCGATGCCGGTGACGACGATCGCGTCGGGAATGTCACTGCTCATGACCACGCACCACCAGACTGGCGTTGAGGCCGCCGAAGCCGAAGGAATTGCTCACTGCCACCGACACCTCCCGGTACCGCGCCTTGTCCGGCACGTAGTCCAGGTCGCAGGCCGGGTCCGGGTTCTCCAGGTTCAGCGTCGGGGGGACGACGCCGTCGCGCACGGACAGCACGGTGGCGATCAGCTCGGGCGCGCCGGCGGCCGCGATGAGGTGCCCGAGCATCGTCTTGTTGGCGGTGACCGCCAGCTTCCGGTAGTGCTCGCCCGAGGCGAACACGTCCTTGATCGCGCGTGTCTCGATCGGGTCGTTGAGCGGGGTGGAGGTGCCGTGGGCGTTGACGCAGTCCACCTGCTCCGGTGCCACCCCGGCGTCCGCCAGCGCCCGGCTCATGGCCAGGGCGGCGCCCTTGCCCTCGGGATGCGGGGCGGTGACCTGGTGGGCGTCCAGCGAGCTGCCGAAACCGGCCAGCTCGGCGTAGACGCGCGCCCCGCGCCTCCTGGCGCTCTCCTCGCTCTCCAGCACCAGCATGGCCGCGCCCTCGGCGGCGACCAGCCCGCTGCGGTCCCGGTCGAAGGCCCGGCACAGCCGGTCCCCGAACAGCTCGGAGGTGGAGGGCGCACCGAGCAGGTGCAGCCCGGTCATGGTCGGCAGGTTCAGCACCGAGTCGGCCCCGCCGACCAGCATGGCGTCCACCTCTCCGCGGCGGATCATGCGCAGGCCGTGGCCGATGGCGTGGGCGGCGCCCGCGCAGGCGGTGGAGAAGTTCAGCGCCGGGCCGCGCAGCCGGTGGCGCCGGGCGATGGAGGCGGCCAGCGCGTCGTTGGTGCACAGCAGACCGCTGGCCGGGTTGAGCCCGGCGCGCCGTGCGTACAGCGTCTGCCAGCTGGGCCTGCCGTCCTCGCTCACGGCGTGCAGGAGTTCATGGGGATCCCGCTCGGGAACGCCCGAGCCGACGGCCGTACCGACGCGGCCCGGTGTGCCGGACGCGTCGAACCCGGCGTCGGCCAGCGCCTGACCGGCGGCCGCCAGCCCGAACCGGGCCCGGCGCTCCATGGGCCGGTTCAGTTCCTCGTCGGCGCCGTAGCGCTCGGCGAAGGCCTCGTCGTCGACCGGTGCCGCGTAGCGCACCGGGAAGTCGTCGACGCCGGGCAGCCGCCAGGCGCGGATCGCCGAACGGCCCTGGCACAGTCCGTCCCACATGGTCTGCCAGTCGAGGCCCAGTCCGCAGACGGCGCCCAGCCCGGTCACCACGACGCGGCGCGTCATGTCCCCACCCCTTCCAGTACGACGGCGCACGCCTGGCCGCGCACACCGCAGGCCAGCACCAGCGCCCGCGGAACCGGCAGCTCCTCCTCGCGTACGGTGCCGCCCTCGGCGGCCAGCCTGCGGCCGGTGGCCAGTCCGGTCAGCGCCAGCACCGTGTGGGCCAGCGGATGCGCGGGGCCGAGCACGCCGGTGGCGCGCACGCTGGTGCACACCACGGGCGGGTGGGCGGCCTGCGCGAAGACCCGGTTCAGCGCCGCGTTCTGCGCCCGCTCGGCGGACGTGGTCCACACGGCGTCGGGCAGGACCCAGCCGATGCCGTCGGCGTCCGTGTCGGCCATCTCCAGTGCCGCCTGGACGGCTTCGGCGATCGCGTCCGCGCGGTCGTCCTCTCCGGCGTTCGCACCGGCGTCCGCACCGGCGCCGAAGGCCCGGCCGTAGCCGGCCGGACGGACGCCGGGCGCCGCGTCCCCGGCGCGGGTGCGGCGGGCGAGCAGGAAGGCCGAGCCCTCTCCCGGGACCGCCCCGTTCCACCCGAGGTGCTCGTACTGCGCGAAGAGCAGCGGGTGCACCTTGGGGCTGACCGCGCCGATGACCGCCGCCTCGTTCTCGCCCTCGGCGACCGACAGCACACCGTCGATGAGGGCCTGCAGCCCGGCGTCGGAGAACGGGGAGTACGCGGCCATCGCGCCCATCAGTCCGAAGGCCGCCGAGATGTGCGCGGCCGCGGTGCTGTTGAGGTGGGAGAGCCCGCTGAACGGGAGGATCTCCCGGCCGTAGAGGGCCGCCACCTCGCCCGGCTGCCCGGCGACCTTGTGCAGGCGTTCCAGCGCGTCGAACCGCAGCAACTCCTCGTCCACCGTGGGCAGTCCGAGGTACAGCCCCCAGTCGGGGCCGCCCACGGGCCCGTCGGCCGCAGGTCCGGCCAGCGCCAGCCGGGCGCCGTACAGCGCCATCCGGGCCTGCTTCTCGGAGGTGCGCAGCACCCTGCGGTGCACGCCGAGCGTGGCCGCGTCCGGGTCGTCCACGAGGAAGGCGTTGCGGAGCGGGGGCCAGGGGCCGGCGAGGTGCTCGCAGGGGCTGCTGGTGTCCTTGCCGGCCACCAGGGCCTCCCACAGAGTCGCGGGATCCGTGCCGGCCGCCGTGTACACGGCGGGTGCGCTCAGGCGCACGGTGTCCAGATGCGTCATGGCCGCGCTCACCCCGCCTTCGTCAGGACCAGGGAGCAGTTCTGGCCGCCGAACCCGAAGGAGTTCGACAGGACCGCGCTCACCGGTGCGTCGCGTCGTTCGGTGACGATGTCGAGCCCGCGGGTCACCTCGTCCGGCTCGGTGAAGTTCAGCGTGGGCAGGAGGGTCTGCCGCTGGATGCTGAGGACGGACAGCACCGCCTCCACCGCTCCGCTGTTGGCCAGGGAGTGGCCCATGGCCGACTTGTTGCCGGTGATCGGGACCGGGTCGACCCGGTCCGCGAACACGGTGTGCAGGGCGGCCGCCTCGCAGGCGTCGTTGGCCTGCGTCGAGGTGCCGTGAGCGTTCACGTGGTCGATGTCGCCCGGGGTGAGTCCCGCGTCGGCGAGAGCGGCCCGGATGCACGCGGCGTAGTCGGAGCCGTCCCGTGAGCTGGCCGTCATCTGGACGGCCTCGGTGACGCCGGCGTATCCGGCGATCCTGGCCAGGACACGGGCCCCGCGCGCTTCGGCGTGGGCGCGCGACTCCAGGACGAGGAAGGCGGCGCCGTCGCCGATCACGAAGCCGGTGCGGTCCTTGTCGAACGGGCGGCTGATGCGCGCGGGCTGCTGTCCCTTCGCCGGGGCGAGCGCGCCGACCTGGTGGAACGCGGTGACGGCGGCGAGCGTCGTGAGGCTCTCGGCGCCGCCCACGAGCGCCACGTCGAGGGCGCCGGTGCGGATGTGGCGGTACGCGCTGCCGATCGCCATGCCGCCGGCGGCGCACGCGTCCGCACGGGTCTCCAGGGTGCCGGTGGCGCCGAAGTAGTCGGCGAGGGCGGCGGTGGCGGTGTCGGGCTGGATCCGGGTGTAGCGGTGCGGGTCGGGTCCGCCGTCGGAGTCGAGGTAGGCGTCCAGGTCGAGGGTGCCGCTCTCGTGGTCCACGTGGGCGGCCACGTCGACGAGTTCGTCCGGCTCCATCAGCATGCGGTTGCAGGCGAGGAAGACGCCGCCGCGTTCGGTGTCCAGCCGCCGGGGCAGTCCGCTGCGTTCCCAGGCCTGGGCGGCGGCGTGCCAGGCGAGGACTCCGGCCGGTCCGAGGGGTCCGGCCTCGTCGGGCAGGGCGTCGTGCAGGGCCCGGCGGACGCCGGGGTCGATGTGGGCCGAGACGGCGCAGGGGACGCCCCACTCCGCGTGACGGGGGTGTTCGGTGATGAGGCTGCGTCCGTCGGCGATGTGGTCGAACAGCGCCTCCGGGTCTGTCAGAGGGCCGGCGACCAGTCCTAATCCGGTCACCACGACCTCATGGCCGGCCGTGGTGGCTGTGGGGGGAGTCACTTGCGTTCCTTTCAGGGGAGGAGCGACGACGTACCGTCAGCCGACGGGCTGGGCGTTCTCGATCTCCTTCAGGGCCACACGGACTCCCTCGGCCAGGACCTCGTCGCCCGTGGCCGCCTCCACCGCCGCACCGCAGCCCGCGCACACGGCCCGGCCGGAGACGGCTATCTCCGTCTCGCCGGCGCCGCACTCGGTGCAGGTGTCGGGCAGGCGGTCGAAGATGGCGTGCGTGAAGGAAGCCCAGTGGGCGCTGGTGGCCGCGGCGGCGACCTCGTAGGGCCGCATGCCGGCGTGCACCTGCTCCTCGGTGTAGCCGAAGGCGCTGCGGCGCAGCACCTCGGCGGCCAGCTCGGTGATGCCGCCGCGCTCGTCGTACAGCCGCTCGGAGCCGCCGAGTGCGGTCGCGAGCTCGTCGAGCACGTTCGACTTGGGCAGCGCGACGCCGAGCCTGGTCTCCATTTCGTAGCGGAACTCGACCAGGTCGAGGGACTCGGCGCCCAGATCGGCGACGAGTGTGGCGTCGCCCGTGATCTCGCTGACAGGGGTGCCCAGGACCTGGGCCAGACCCTCGCGCACAATGTCGTGGATCTGCTCTTTCTCGAAGGGATTCCGCATGACTGTCTCCTTTGTTTCCGGGTCGTTTCCCAATACCGTGATCAGGCCGTTCAACGGAAGAAAAGTCTCCAGGAGAACAGCAGCTGAACTATTGTTTCGGGTGCACGGATGGCAAAAGGGAATGCGAGATCGACTGTTGGGCCGAGAGCGCCCGACGGCATGCCGACATGCCGCCACAGGGCGAAGGAATGATTCCAGGGAAGCAGAATGACCTGGTCATGGGCGCGAGAAGGCGCTACTCAGGCATACATCGCAACAGACAACCCCCCGATACCGACACACGCGAGAACAGGCGCGTTTCCGTCGCCGACCACGCTGCCAGGCCTATACGGAAAGCCCGCCCCGCCTCTCCGTGAGGCGCGACAAAACGATATCAGACATCTGGCAGGCAGTCATTCGTGTGTGCGATAGGTCACGCGACCGAGCGACGGTGAAATGAGGGTCGCCGATAAGACGTCCGGATAGCCGATAATTAACTCGCCGGTAAGGATGGGATTCACGCCACCGGTTAAAAGATTTCAGCCACCGAAGGCTGCTCCTGGAGCCTCTTGGCATAGCCGGCCAGCAGCCGCCCCTGGTTCACACTCACCGCGCCGACCAGCCGGCCTTCCCGGTAGTGCGCCTCCAGTACCGCGTCCGTGGCCGGGTCCCCGGCCTCCACGGCCACCCGGTCGCCGGTCCCCGGCAGGCCGACCGACCTGATCCGCAGCCCGAACGCCGAGGTCCAGAAGGACGGCACGTGCGCGTACGGCTGTGCCGCGCGCGGACCGGCCGGCAGGTTGCGCCCCGCCAGCTCACCCTGCGCGGCCGCGTTGCTCCAGTGCTCCAGCGGCACCGGGCCGTCCGCCGAGCGCACCGCGTCGCACCGGGCCACGTCGCCGGCCACCACGATCCGCGGATCACTCTCCCCGGCCGCCCCCGGAGTACGGGCGAACAGCCGCTCGTCACAGTGGACGCGCCCGGACGGCAGCGCCAGTCCCGAGCCCCTCAGCCACTCGGTGGCCGGCACCATCCCGATGGCGACCACCACCAGCCGCGCGGGCAGCACGGACCCGTCGGCCAGCTCGACGCCGCGAACCCGCTCTCCCTCGGCCTGAAAACCGCGCACGCCCGTGCCCGTGGCCAGCCGCACCCCGGCCCGCCGGGCCGCCTCCGCCACCAGAGCGGGGACCGATCCGCCCAGGGCCCTGAGCGGCAGACCGAACGGCTCCACCAGCGTCACCCGCACGCCCAGCGCGGCCAGCGACGACGCAAGTTCGACCCCCACGAACCCCGCGCCGACGACGGCCACCTCGCGAGCCCCGTCGGCCGTAGCGGCCCGCAGCCGACGTACATCCGCCAGCCCACGCACCGTCAGAACACCTTCGGGCGGCACCTCCCCGGGCCAGGGCCGGGCCCGCGCCCCGGTCGCCAGGACCAGCCCGTCGTACGGCAGTTCCCTGCCGTCGGCCAACCGGACCCGGCGCCGCTCCCGGTCCAGTCCGGTGGCCGCGACACCCCGGATCCAGCGGGCGTCGAGCTCCGCCGCGCCCGGCAGCCCGATGTCGGCCYCCGTGAGGGTGCCGGCCACCAGCTGCTTGGTCAGCGGTGGCCGGTCGTAGGGCGGTTCGGGCTCGTCCGACACCAGGGTCAGCGTCCCGGAGAACCCCTGGGCGCGCAGTGCCTCACCGGCGCGCACGCCCGCCAGGCCCGCCCCCACCACGACGACCTCGCGCACGGTCTCAGGCCCCTTCGACCGATATCGCCCGCACCGGGCAGGCACGCGCCGCGGCGGTCACCTTCGCCGCGAGTTCCGGCGCCGGGTCCGGCGCGACCTCCAGCCGCTCGTCGTCGTTCAGCTCGAACACCTCGGGCGCGACCAGGGTGCACTGTCCCAGCCCGTCGCACAGCCCGTGATCCACCGTGATCCGCACAGCCGATCCCCCTTGCTCCTTGCCTGTCCGTGATGGCCTGGTCTTGTCGGTGACGATCCGGTCTTGTCGGTGATGATCCGGTCGCGTCTCAGCGCGCGTACCGCAGCGGCAGTTCCTCCAGGCCGCGGATCGCGTCCGAGGCCAGCCACCGCACCTTGTCCTCGGGCACCGCCAGCTCCAGGGTGGGGAAGCGGTCCAGGATCTCGGTCAGCGCGATCGTCGCCTCCTGGCGCGCCAGCCGCTGCCCGAGGCAGAAGTGCGGCCCCATCCCGAAGGCGACGTGCTGCATGGTGGCCCGCCGGATGTCGAAGGTGTGGGGGTCCGCCCGCAGTTCCTCGTCGCGATTCGCGGCGTTCAGCAGGAACCGCACCAGTTCCCCCTTGCGTATCGTGACGCCGCCGGCCTCGATGTCCTCCAGCGCCACCCGGTTGACCGTGGTCATCGCCGAGCCCCGGAACCGCAGGGCCTCCTCCACGGCGTCGCCGACCAGCGACGCGTCCCGGCGCAGCGCGGCCAGCTGCTCGGGGTGCGTGAGCAGGTCGTACAGCGCGTTGGCGAGCAGGTTCGTCACCGTGTCGTGGCCGGCGATCAGCAACACCGCGGCGAACGAGGACAGTTCCTCGTCCGTCAGTGCGGTCCCGTCCTCGAAGCGGGCCGCGATCAGTTCGCTGAGCAGGTCCTCGGTGGGCTGCCGCCGCTTGGCGCCGATCAGCCGGACGCAGTAGGCGAACAGCTCGGCCGCGGCCGTCTGCATCGCCTCCGCCGACGGCGCGGCCGAGATGTCCATGGCCCACTTGCGGAACGGCTCCCGCTCCTCGTCCGGCACGCCCAGCAGGTCGCAGATGACCTCCAGCGGCATCGGATAGGTGAACGCGCCGACGAAGTCGGCCGTTCCGCTGTCCCCGAGGTCGTCCAGCAGCCGCCGGGTCGTCGCCACGATGCGCGGCTCCAGCTCCCGCACGGCCCGCGAGGCGAAGGCCGCGGTCACCAGGCGGCGGTAGCGGGAGTGGTCCGGGTCGTCCTGTTCGAGGAGCATCACGGACATCCCCGGGACCAGCGCCCCGTGCGGCGCGTGGGTGTGCACGTCGTTGGACAGCCGTGGATCGCTCAGCAGCTGACGGGTCAGTGCCGCGCCGAGCACCGTCCAGGTCTCCTGCTGGTTGAGCTGTCGCGTGCGGATGATGTCGTGGCTCCTGGCCAGCCGGTCCAGCTCCTGCTCGAGATCCGGGGTCGCCGCGAGTTCGGCGAGATCCCACACTTCGGACATGAGACAACTCCCCCTGTTGATAGGCAACTTCGGGTAGACCGACCCGCGCCGGCACACGCGGGCACACGCGAGCCGGTCTTTCCCGTGAAAACCCCACCCGGACGCCGGCCGGCCCCCCGGGCCCTGTCGTCACATTCCCGCCTGCCCGGCGGCGTCTGGCACGCACGCTCGCAAGGCGCCGGGCCCGCCCTTCGGGCGGACGACGGAAATGTGACGACAGGGCCTCGGCCGGCCGCGTCCGTCATTCGCTGAGCAGCCGTACGGCCTGCCGGGCGAGCTCGGCGTCCATCGCCGCCGACCGGGTGCCGGCGATCCCCGACCGCAGCAGGGCGGCCCCCTCGACCAGCGCCACGAACGTCTCCGCCCGGGCTCGGCAGCAGTCGGCCGGCCATTCGGGCCGGTTGAGCTGGACGAGGGCCGCCACGTGGGTGACGTACTTCTGGTAGAACTCCCGGACGACCTGGGCTGTGTCGTCGTCCCTGGCCGCCAGGGCCCACACCTCGACGTAGAGCCGGACCAGCCGTGGATCGTCCTGCTCGGCCAGGACCACCGCCACGATGTCGGCGGTGTCCGCCCGGCCCTGCGAGGGCTGGATGTGCGACGGGGCGTCCGGGCTCACCCGCAGTCCCGTCGCGTCGGCCAGCCGCTCCATCGAACGGTCCAGCGCCCGCTCCAGCACGGCCTTGATCAGATCGGCCCGGGTCGGGAAATAGTGCTGCAGATGCCCGATCCGTATGCCCGCCGCGTCGGCGATGGTCCGCAGCGACGCGCTCGCGTTGCCCTTGGCGACCAGCACGGTCTCGGCGGCGTCCAGCAGGCTGGTACGCCGGATGCTGCCCTGCTGGGTCAGCTGCGACTTGCCGCCCGAGACCTTCTCGCCTTTGGCGAGGCCGCTCATGACACCGTCACCTCGACGCCCGCCTTCTCCAGGGCGGGGATGACCTCCCGGGGCGCCGGCGTCTGTTCCGCGAACACCACGCCCTGCGGTGCCGGGGAACCGTCCTCGCCGAGCACCCGGCGCAGCCCCAGCAGCCCGCCGAGCGCGGTGAGGTGGGCCTGCCCCGCGGTGTCCCGGACCGTCGCGGTACGACGGCCGCCGTCCCGGCCGCGCACGTCGATCCGCAGCAGCGCCTCGCCGCCCTCGCCCGGCGAGTACAGCAGCGACCGCCGCACCGACTCCAGCCGGTCGCCGCGGCCCCAGCGGAAGAAGCCGGTCTTCTTCAGGGCCAGCAGGGCGGACGTCGAGGAGTTCGCGCTGAAGCCGATCCGCGTGACCGCGGTGTCGACGCCCAGCGTCAGGGGCAGCGTGAACTGTTCCGGGGTGTCGATCCGGGCGACCTTCGTCCGGTGTTCGCCGATGGTGACGTACCCGGCGCCGCTCAGCGGCATGATCATCCGCCGCTGTCCGTCCTCCATCACCTCGAAGTCCAGGCCCAGGCGGTCCATGAACTCCACCGAGTCGGTGCCCGCCCGGTCCTTCAGGTCGTACCGGATGGCGACCTCCACCGCCGCCGCCCCGCCGAGGTCGGCCGCCAGGGCCGCGGCGACCAGCGCGCTGACCCCGCCCATCCAACTGGACGACAGCAGCACCGGGGCCTTCGGAGGCGTCAGCGCGGTGATCGCGGCGGCCCGCTGCAACCGCGCCGTCCACCGCGTGATGTCCACGTACGGCACACCGCCGCGCAGTGCGGCGCGCAGCACCCGGTCGTCGGGGTCGTTCACCGTGCTGATCACGGCCCGGACCCGCGCCGAGAACGGCTCCGGGTCGCTCAGGTCCCAGCGCCGCACCGACGCCCCGACCTCTTCGGCCAGCGCCCGGCCGCGCTCCGGGCTGCGCCCGGTGAGGAGCAGCGGCCAGGAGGGTGCGGCGAGCCGTGCCAGATCGCCGCCGACTGTGCCGTAACCGCCGGCCACGAGTACGGGTCCGGTCACATCAAGCTGGATGTCATCGTCCACGCCGGGGATACTAGGTCACGCGACCTAGAAATTCAAACAGCCGCCGACGTGGGGAACTTGGGCCCCCGAGCCGCCAACCAGCCGGTGCTGAAGGGAAGTTGAGCCACACCATGCTCATAGAACGCGTCCTGCCACCGGCCGCCGTCGGCGAGGACGCGCACGGCGACCCGTCACCCGCCGCCGGACGGCAGGCCCTCTTCCCCGCCGAGGAACGGGAGATCGCCGGCGCGGGCGACAAGCGCCGCCGGGAGTTCGCCACCGCTCGCCGATGCGCCCGGGGCGCCCTGACCCGGCTGGGCCTCGCCCCGGTCCCGATACCCACCGGCCCCACCGGAGCCCCCGTCTGGCCGGCGGGCGTCACCGGCAGCATCACCCACTGCGACGGCTACCGCGCCGCGGCCGTGGCCCGCACCGCCGACCTCGCCGGCCTCGGGATCGACGCCGAGCCCCACGCCCCCGTGTCCCCCGCCGTCCGGCGCGGGATCACCTCCCCGTCCGAACGCGCCCACCTCGACCGGCTGCACGCCGTCCGTCCCGGCATCCACTGGGACCGCCTGCTCTTCAGCGCCAAGGAGTCCGTCTACAAGGCCTGTTGGTCCAGCGTGCCCCGCGCCCTCCATTTCGAGGACGCCGAGGTCACGTTCTCCCCGGAGACCGGCACGTTCACCGCGCACCTGGCGGCCGAGACCCTTGTCCTCACGGGGCGCTGGCACGTCTGCGACGGCATCCTGCTCACCGCGACGGCACTTCCGGCGAGCTCCGATTCGTGATCCTGTTACGAGCTCATACCATCTTCTGATTCGCGATGATTGATCCCGTCGCTGTTCGCCCAAGGAACTTATATCAAGCAAATCAGTCGAAAAATTAATATCTAGGACGTAGCAGGTGTTTTCGCGAATAAACAGCAGAAGTGCGTTGACCGTTCGGCATCAGTGGCGGGTGATGCTGTGGGGCGCAACGGGTGTGGCGGCTCTCGGACTCCTTGTCGCACTGGAGATCGCCGCACGCCGCTACGGTCAACCGGGGCCGGTTGCCGACCAGCTGAAAGGAGCGATATTCGCCCCGAAGCCGGGGCCGCTGTACGGCGGTCTGGCATTGATGTCGGTGGTGCTCACCTGGCCGCAACGCATCATCGCGGTCGGTGCCGCGATCGGCATGGACGGCGTCCTCCTGCTGGTGCGGTGGGCGGCCGGCGTCAAAGTGGCCGACGGCCATTTCTTCGGCAATGGCGCGTTGTTGGTGATGCTGGGCTACGCGGTCATCGCTGTGACGCGCCGCACCGGCCGGGAACGAGTCCTCCTGCTGAAGGGCGTCGGGCTGGGCCTGCTGCTGGTGGCCGGCCGCAAGTCCGGCGACGCCTGGCTGCTGATCACGTCGAAGACCCGCCCGGAGGTGCTCGACCAGTACGTGGCGACCGCCGATCACGCGCTGGGCAACCCCTCGTGGCTGGCAGGCCGCATGCTCCAGGCCACCGGCCCGATCGGCATCAACATTCTCGACGTGGTCTACGCGAAGCTCGCGGTGGCCGCGATCGTCGTCGCGCTGTACCAGCTGCGCCACGTAGCGGTCGAGCGCCGCTTCCCGCGTCATCATCTGGTGCGGACATTCCTGGTGATCGGCCTCCTCGGGCCGGGCATCTACATGATTTTTCCGGTGGTCGGACCGGTCTTCGCCTACGGCCCGGGCGCTTCCGGGACCGGCGGCCCGGAGTGGGCGGCGGCCGATCTGTGGCCGCACACGCCGCTGCCGATCACCATGCCGCAGCTGATGTCGTACGACGGGATCACCCCCCGGAACTGCATGCCCAGCCTGCACACGGCATGGGCCGTCGCGATCTTCATTCATACCCGCAAGGGCCCACCCATCCTGCGATTCGCCGGTGCGTTCTGGCTGATTGCCACGCTCGCCGCGACGCTGGGTTTCGGCTACCACTACGGCGTGGATCTCATCGCCGGCGTGGTGTTCGCGCTCACTGTCGAGGCGGCGCTGCGTTCGCTCGACCGTGGCTGGGACCGGCGGGGGATCCAGCTGGTCGTCTACGGCACCGCGGTCTTCGCTGCGCTTTTGGTGTCGTACCGCTATCTGCCGATGGAGATGGCCGGACACCAGGAGGTGTCCGGATCGCTTCTCATTCTGGCGATGACCTCAGTGATCTACGGCTATGTACGGACCACCAGACTGTGGGAACCGAAGGCTGTAGCCGTGCGGCAGCCGGAACCGCAACCCGAACCGGTGTGAGCGGCGCAGGGGCGCCGTACGACGGCCGCCCGCGCTCAGCCGGTCCGCCAGGCCGACTCCAGGGCCGTCCGGTTGGCGCGCAGGAGATCGTCCAGGTCCGTCTCGTAGAGCGAGTCCGGCACGTTGTCGGAGAAGATCTCCAGGACGCAGGGGCCGCGGTAGCCGGCATTGTGGGCGGCGTGCAGAAGTCGGCCGACCGGGATGTCGCCGGTGCCGACGCCGCGCCGGTCCATCCGCGAGCGGGGTGTGCGCCAGTCGCTGACCTGGAGCAGGAACAGGCGGTCGGGAGCGTCGGCGAGGCGGGGGACGAGATCCGGGTCCTGCCACACGTTCCACAGGTCGAGGCAGACGCCCACGTTCTCGCGGTCGACCTCCTGGACGATGTCGAGCGCCTGCCGGTAGGTCCAGATGGCGGTCTCCGCGTTGAGCAGGACGGGATTGAGGGGTTCCAGCGCGATCCGTACGCCGTTCTCGGCGGCGATGTCCGCCAGTTCGCGGTGGTGGGTGACGACCTGGCGGATCGCCTCGTGCAGGTTCCCGTCGGGCGCCGGCCCGGTGTTGGTGACGAAGACCGCGCCCGGGGCGAACGGTGCGATCAGCTCCACGCTGCGGCGGAAGCGGGCCAGCCGGTCGCGCCGGGCGGTGGGCTCCGGCTGGGTCTCGCTGGGGAACACGGTCCGTACGAGGGGCTGGACCGAGCTGACCGGCAGTCCCGCCTCGGCGACGCAGGCGAGTTGCGTCTTGGCGCGGTCATGGTCGTCGTGGAGTTTGGTCTCGCACAGCTCGATCGCCTCGACACCGAGGTCGGTGTAGTGCGCCAGGTCCTCCTCGAAGGACCAGGGCATGGTGGTGAACTGGTTGACGCCGTAGGGGAAGGCGAACGGAGGTGTGGTGCTGTCCGCAAGAGTCATACGAGTACCTCCGTGTCGTTCCTGCTGCCGCTCAGGAAGCCGGTGACCGTGCGGTGGAACTTCTCCGGCTCGTCGAAGAACAGCGCGTGGCCGCTGTGCTCGAAGAAGACGGTCCGGGCATCCGGGATCGCCTCGCCGACCCAGGCGGGGCCCTGCCAGGGGAACACCTCGTCCTGACGTGCCACCAGGACCAGGCTGGGCAGCCGGATCGTGGGCAGCAGGTCGCGCCAGTCGTGGCGGGTGTGGTCGGCCATCAGGGCGTTGCGTGCGTGCGCGGGTGACTTGGCCATCTCGGCCAGGAGCAACTCCCGTTCCTGCGGGTCGGGTTCGCTTGCGAGGATGGTGTCGACCTGGTCCTCGTCGAAGGCCGGGGGATCGCAGGTGAGCTGGGTCTGCAGGGCGGCCAGGGAGGGTTCGTCGTAGCAGGTGGCGTGTGCGTGCGGCCAGTCCGGTGCGTAGTACTGGCGGGGCGCCTGCTCGACGTACACCGCGCGGGCCAGGCGGTGGCCGCCGAACAGTTCCAGATAGCTCCAGATGACCGGGCAGCCCAGCGACCAGCCCAGGACGGTGACCTCGCGCAGGTCGAGTTCTTCGAGGAGGTCGAACAGGTCCTTGGCCAGCCTCGGCACCCGGTAGCCGTGGCGGGGTTTGCCGGAGTCGCCGTGACCGCGCAGATCGACGGTGATGACGCGGGCGTGTTCCGCGAGGGCGTCCACGTTGCGAGTGAAGAAGCGGCCGCTGAAGCCCCAGCCGTGGATCAGGACGAGGGGAGGGCCGGTGCCCTGTTCCTCGTAGTGGAGCTCGACGCCGTCGCTGGTGGTGATGGTGCCCATGGATCTCCTCCGTGCCTTCTCCGTGCCTTCTTCGTGCCCTCTTCCGTGCCTTCTTCCGCGCCTTCTACGTGAGTGGGTCGGTGAGGCCCTCGCCGAGCGCGGCCACGGCGGCGGCCCCGTGCCCGGCCGCGAGCAGCGGCGTGCGGATGTCGTGTTCCAGGTCGGGCAGGTAGCCGAGGAGGACGTCGGCGGGCCCCTGGATCCGTACGCGGCCCAGCGCGGCCGGCAGCAACAGGCTCCGGGCCCGCCCGAGCCGCTCGGACCGGCCGCCGGACTCCACGGTGACCGGGGCACCGGCGTTACTGACGATCAGCGCGGTGGAGAAGTCATGCACCAGTGGGGCCATGGTGCCCGCCCGCCACCGCTCCAGCGCGAAGTACGGGCCGGCGCACAGCACCGTGCGCTCCACTCCGTCGTCGACCTGGATGCTCAAGCCGGAGTGGAACTCGGGACGTGGTCCGGGACGCCACTCGTCGAGCAGCCGCCCGAGGTTGGTGTGCCACTCAGCGTCGTCCAGTTCCGAGTCGTCCTCCATGCGCCGGCGCATGGCGTGCTGCTGGATGTCGGAGGTCTGCTCGATCTCGTAGACCAGGGTGTCCGGGCCGAAGCTGTGCAGGGTGCCGCCGGGTACGTAGACGGTCTGCCCGGCCCGCACCGGAAGCCGGCGCATGACCGCGTCGAAGTCCTGCGCGAGCAGGGCCCGGTGCAGGGTGTCCCGGTCCACCCCGGCCTTCACCCCCACCAGGGCGGTGGCTCCCGGTGCCGCGTCGAGGACGTGCCACGCCTCGGTCTTGCCGTGGGGCTCGTCCTCCAGCCGGCGTGCGGTGTCGTCGTCGGCGTGCAGATGGACCGGGAGGGCACCGGTGCCGTCGATGAACTTGGTCAGCACCGGGAAGCGCGGTCCGCGCCGGCCGCGCCCCACGAGTTCGTCGGGGTGGTCCTCGACGAGCCGGCGCAGCGTGCGGCCGGCCAGCGAGCCGTCCGCGACCCGTGCTCCCTCGCCGTCCACATCGCTGACCTCCCAGGTCTCGGCGACCCGGCCGTCGGGCAGGCCGGTGCGGCCCAGCCGTTCGGCGAGGGCCCGGCCGCCGAAGACGTGCTGCTTGACCGGGGTGGTCAGCCGCAAGGGATACCAGTCCACGGTCTCTCCTGTTTCTGGTGGCAAATTGCCTGACGGAATATCAGAGAATGGGCTGGCCGCCGGTCACGGCGATGCGCGCGCCCGAGACGTACGCGGACTCGTCCGAGGCGAGCATGACGTACACGGGGGCGAGTTCGGCCGGCTGCCCGGCGCGCCCCAGCGGTGTCTGGCCGCCGAAGTCCTCGACCTGCTCGGGCGGCATGGTGGCAGGGATCAGCGGCGTCCAGATGGGCCCCGGGGCGACGCTGTTGGCCCGGATGCCCCGCTCGGCGAGCGCCTGGGACAGCGAGCCGACCATGTTGGCGATGCCCGCCTTCGTCGCGTTGTACGCCAGCAGGCCCGGCGGCGGCGAGTCGGAGTTCACCGAGGTGGACGCGATGATCGACGCACCCGGCTTCATGTGCGGCACCGCCGCCTTGCAGAGGTGGAACATGGCGCTGAGGTTCGTCGCCAGCGTGTGGTCCCACTCCTCGTCGGGGATCTCCTCGATCGAGTCGCGGAACATCTGGAACGCCGCGTTGCTGACCAGGACGTCGATACGGCCGAACGCCTCGACGGCCCGCGCCACCACCTCCCGGCAGTGGGCGGAATCGCTCAGATCGCCGGACACCAGCACCGCCTCGCGGCCGGCCTCCTCCACCCAGCGCGCCGTGTCGCGGGCGTCGTCCTCCTCCTCGTTCAGGTGCGAGAGGAGGACATCGGCGCCCTCGCGGGCGTAGGCGATCGCGACGGCCTTGCCGATGCCGCTGTCACCACCGGTGATCACGGCCGCCTTCCCGGCCAGTCGGCCCGATCCGCGGTAGCTGTGCTCACCGTGGTCGGCCTTGGGCCGCAGGTCCGCCTCGGTACCCGGAGGCTGTTGCTGCTGTGCGGGCTTGCTCATGGGGACGTACCTCGTTCTCTTTCGTTCTTTTTCCTTGCGCTTCCGGGCGCTTCCGGGTGCTTTCGGGTGTTTCCGGTCGTGCGGCAGGGTGCGTGTCTGCCTGGACTGGCTCGCCCTGGACTGGCTCACCGGAAGGTCCGGAAGGGAGGTGGTGGTGCCGTCGGACCTGAGTGGACGGCCACGTCGAAGGAGCGGCGATAAGGGAGGGCGACGGTGCCCCTGTCGTGCGAGCGGGTTACCCGGGTGCGCGGGGACAAACGAGTCCGACTTCACCCAGGAGGAGAGGCAACGCCACAGCCTGGTCGGGCTGCTGCCGCCCGCGGTGCTGTCGCTAGGAGCTCCAGGCGTGCCGCGCCGGGGCAACCGCGGGCGCAGCCGGACGACTTGGCGAAGAGCAGCTCCAGCGGCGGCGCGCCCGGCGGGTCCTCGGCGAGGCCGCCCGCGCCTGGGAGGAGCTGGACGGGCGTGGGCAAAGGCCGGGCTGATCCATCAGCACCCCGACGAGGAGCGGAGCCACCGAACCGCTCATGTCCGTCCGTACGCATGTGACGTTTGGGCATGCAGGTGCGCTGGATGGTGGGGGGGGTGCCTCTATGTCCTTCGTCAAGCCCGAGCTGGTCATGTGGCGACCGCTTCGGGGAGGCGTGGTTCGTAGAAGGTTCCGTCGCGGAGCATGGCGAACAGGACGCTGATGCGTTGCCGGGCCAGGCGGAGGAGGGCCTGTGTGTGGGTCTTGCCGCGGGCCCGGCAGCGGTCGTAGTAGGTGCGGGAAGCGGGGTCATGCAGGGCGGCGAACGCGGAGAGGAACATCGCGCGTTTGAGCTGCCGGTTGCCGCCTCTGGGCGCGTGTTCGCCGTGGATGGAAGTGCCCGACTGCTTCGTGGTCGGGGCGAGACCGGCATAGGAGGCGAGGTGGGCGGCGGTGGGGAAGCCGGTGCCGTCGCCGACGGTGACCAGGAGAACTGCGGCGGTCCTGACGCCGACGCCGGGCAGCGACGTCAGGACCTGGGAAAGAGGGTGGGCCCCCAGCAGCTCGTTGATCTGGGCTTCCAGTGCTCGGCGTTGTTCGTGGACGGCCGCGAGCGAGCGGGCCAGGGACGGGATCACGATGTCGAGGGTGCCAGTGCCCGGAACGACGACGGTCTGTTCGTCGAGCGCGTCGAAGACGTCGTCGATCAGCCGGGTGGCCATGCGTGGGGCCTTGGGGCGGATCAGTTCGACGAGTCTGCGACGGCCGGCTTTGCGCAGGGCGGCCGGGGATCCGTAACGCTCCAGCAGCCAGGTGACAGCCTGGTGATCGAGGCGGGGACCGAGGACGCGTTCCAGGCTGGGGTGGAACTGGGTGAGCAGGCCGCGTATCCGGTTGGAGGTGCGGGTGGCCTCGGCGGCGAGGTCCTGGTCGAAGCCCATGAGGACGGTGAGCTCGGCGGTTATCTCGTCGGTCAGTTCCAGGGAGCGCAGCGTGTGTGGCATGGTGCGGGCGGCGTCTGCGATCACTGCGGCGTCCCTGGCGTCGGTTTTCGCCTCGCCCGGGTAGAGGTCGGCGATCCGGCGCATCGCGAGTCCGGGCAGGTAGGCGACCAGGCAGCCCGCGTCGCGGGCGACGGTCAGCGGCAGGGCGCCGATGGAGGCGGGCTGGTCCACGATCACCAGGACGGTGCCGAACTTCGCGGCCAGTTTCTCGAAGACGGCTCGCAGCTTCGGCTCGCTGTTGGGCAGGGGCTTGTCGAAGACCTTCTTCCCGGCCGGGGTCAGTCCGTGGCCGTGGTGCGTGCTCTTGCCGACGTCCAGGCCGAGGAAGACCCCCACGCCGCTGGTGTCGATCACCGTGCCCCCAACTTGCTCGATACCGGTGCTGACCTGGGCGTCGGGGCCGTTCTCGCGCATCCACGTTATGCAGACCTGCCGCCCGCGAACGACCAGGCATTGCGCCCGGCCAGGCGGCGGTCGGACCTCTCATCAGCGTCTTCGACGGCACCCCTCAGGCCCGGTGACACCACCCCCCAGGTCATGCGTTCGACAGGGGGCAAAAGTCATGCCGGGCCCGGAGGCCAGCGGCCCTCTTGCAGGACCGCGAAAAACATAACGGGGGGCGGCCTGTGGCGGCTGTGCCCACGTCACGGAACTGGGGGATGAGGGTGGCTCCGCGTGCAGCACGGCATCGGCGTTCGGTGAAGCGTCGTGTTCTTGCCGGGTTTTCCGTCGCCGCGGCGGCCGGAATCACGGTCACCGCGACGATGGCCATGAACGCCGAGGCGGCGTGGACGTCGACGTGGAACGTGTCGGCCTCGGGCTGGACCCCTGACGATTCCCCCACGGTGTCGGTCGACCGGCAGGGCGACGCCCTGCTGGCCTGGAATGCCTGCGACCTGTCGACGCCGGGCTGCTACTACCGGATCCAGGCCAGAGTGAAGACCGCGAGCGGTACGGTGACAGCGATCCGCACCCTGTCGCCCGACGGTGCCGCGCCGTCCTGGCCGGAGGCCGCCTCCGACGACACCGGTGACTCGGCGGTGGTCTGGCAGCAGGACGGTCAGGTCGTGGGCCGCCGGGTCTCGGCCTCCGGCAGCCTCGTCGGGCCGCTACAGAAGTTGTCCACGTCGGCGCCCGCCGTCACACCGGTGGTCGCCGTGACCCCAGGCGGCACCGCGATGGCGGCCTGGACGGAGATCCGCGACGGAAGCTGGTACGCGGTCGCCCGCCGCCTCAAGCTCGACGGCACGCTCGGCACGCCCATCACCCTCGGCTCGGGCTCGGCGGAGAAGCCGGCCATCGGAGTGGACCGCAGCGGCCAGTTCGTCGTCGCCTGGGCGCGCGCCTCGGACGTCATGGCCAGGCGGATCACATCGACGTCCGTCTCCTCGACGAAGGTGCTCACGTCGCCGATCGCGGCGTACGGCGGTTTCGGCATGGTGCGGGCCGGCGTGGACCGGGACGGCGACGCGGTCATCAGCTACCACTCCGGCGGCGGTGCCCGCTCGCAGGTCTGGGCGTCCCGCTGGAGCCGCACCGGCACCCTGGCGGCTCCCCTGCGCATCTCGGCGTCCACGGACAACGTGGGCTTCCACCACGCCCTCGCGACCGACCTCGACGGCGACTCGATGATCGTGTGGACCCGCTACGGCAGCAGCGGCAAACTCGAGCTGCTCGGCCGCCGCCTCTCCGCGGCCGGTGCCCGGGGCGCCGTCACCGGCCTGGGTCCCGGCGACCGCCCCGACCTGGCCCTCGACGACGACGGCGACGGCATGCTGGTCTTCCACACGGTCGTCCCCAAGTCGACGCCCCCGTACAGCTACACCCAGGTCGGCGCCCGCCTGATCAGCCGTTCCGGCACCTTCGGCACCGTGAGGACACTCACGTCGGACGGCCGGGTACCCCAGGTCGACTCCCGCCCCGCCTCCCGGTTCACGGTGATCTGGCAGCAGGAGAGCTTCCCGTACACGATCAAGTCGGTCACCGGTCCCTGACCGGCTTCGACGGCCCGCTGCTCCCGCTCGGCGGGTTCCCACTCTTCCCTCTGTGAAGGAGACACATGCGCAAGCGCGCTGCCTTTGCTCTGCTCAGCGCCGTCGCCGCGCTGGCCGGCTACGCCGCCCCCGGTGCCTACGCGGGCGAGACCCAGACCGACGTCCAGATCAGCAACGTTTCCTTCGACGGTGGCAAGAACATCGTGGTCGGTCTCTACGCCAAGACGGTCACGGTCTCAGGGACCTTCACCCACCCGTCGGGCATCCAGGACGCGGACTTCGTCCTGTGGCGCGGACCGGACGGTGCGAACCCCTACGAGACGTACGACGACCGCATCGTGTCGAACCAGTACTACTCCCATGCGGACTGCGTCGCCTCGAGTGCCACCACCTCCACCTGCTCGCAGACGATCTCCCTCGAACCGGACTGGAAGTACGGCGGCACCGCGCTCACCAACGCCCACGCCGGCACCTGGAAGGTCAGTGTGCAGGGGGTGGCCAACGACGACAGCTGGACCCAGGCGGCGAGCTACACCACGACCCGTCTGCAGCGGGAGTCCAAACTCACCGTGAACGCAGGCCCGGAACCGACTGCCGGCGGCAAGACCCTCACCGTCACCGGCAAGCTCACCCGGGCCGACTGGGACAATCTCGACTACCGCGGGTACACCAACCAGCCGGTCAAGCTCCAGTTCCGCAAGGCCGGCACTACGACCTACGCGACCATCAAGACCGTGTACACCTCCAGCACCGGCAACCTGACGACCACGGCCACCGCCTCCGAGGACGGCTACTGGCGCTGGAACTTCGCAGGAACCTCCACGACCCCGGCCGTCAAGGCGACCGGCGACTTCGTGGACGTGCAATAACCCGAACGCCCCTCTCGAAAGCACCCCGCCCACCGGCCCCGGCAACAACGAACCCCCAGGTCTGTCACCTGGGGGTTTCGCAGCCGCCTGCACGGCTGTCTCGGCCTGCGCCGCGGCGACCGGCGTGATCGCGTTCCATCACGAGGTGGAGATCGCTCAGGGCGAGGCGCGACGCTGACCGGCCGTCGCATTCAGAACGTCAGGCAGGCCATGGCAACTTATGCACCAGAAGTCCAAAAACTATGGCAAAGGCACCTGGGCCACGGCGAGTTGACCGTGCCATCGTGCGGGCCATGACGACACAGCACCTCCTTGATGACCGGCGTCGCGTTCCCCTGCACTCGATGGCGAACAAGGTGCCCGAAGTGACCGCCTGCTTCTGGATCATCAAGGTCCTGACCACCGGTATGGGCGAGACGGCCTCCGACCTCCTGGCCCGCATGCTCGGCCCCGTACCGGCGGTCGCCCTCGGCGGACTCGCCCTGGTGGCCTCCCTGGCCGTCCAGTTCACCGTCCGCCGCCACATCGCCTGGGTGTACTGGACCGCCGTCGTCATGGTCAGCGTCTTCGGCACGATGGCGGCCGACGTCCTGCACGTCGGCCTCGGCGTCCCCTATGCGGTGTCGACTCCCGTCTTCCTCGCCACGCTGGCCGCCGTCTTCGTCCTCTGGTACGCGAGCGAGCGGACGCTGTCCATCCACGGCATCCACACCCGTCGCCGCGAGGGGTTCTACTGGGCGGCCGTCTTGGCCACGTTCGCCCTCGGCACCGCCGCGGGCGACCTCACCGCCACCGCGGGCCTCGGCTACCTGGGTTCCGTCGTCCTCTTCGCGGCCGCGATCTGCGTGCCGGCCCTGGCCCACCGCTGGGCCGGCCTGAACGCGGTGGCCGCTTTCTGGTCCGCGTACATCGTCACCCGCCCCCTCGGTGCCTCCCTCGCGGACTGGATGGCGGTCGGCCACACCCGCCGCGGCCTGGCATGGGGCCTGGGGCCGGTCACCCTCGCGTGGACGGCTGCCATCCTGGGCTTCGTCGCCTACCTGGCCGCATCGCAGCGCGACAGGCGCGGTGGCGTTGCGACCTGACGGGGTGCGCCCCGGCTGCCGCCGGACCCCCAAAAAATCGCCGAGCGGGCGACACCGACGAAGGCGGCCGCGGCCTCCAGCTGATCGCCGCACTCTCACAACGCTGGGGGACCCGCTACACGTCCCACGGCAAATGCATCTGGACCGAGCAGCTCCTGCCGTAGAGGGATGCGCAAAGGGAATATATTGATATGTCATGACACGACCGCGCATCGCAGTGAGGGCAGCCGTCGCCCTGACGCTGGCCGGGTCGCTGGTCATGGCCTGCGGCGCCGGCGGTGGTGGCTCGAAGACGTTGACCTGGTCGATGTGGGCCAGCGGCGGTGAGGAACAGCAGGTCTGGCATGAACTCGCGGACCGGGTGTCCCGCGAAGATCCGCAGATCGCGATCAAGCTTGAGACCTCGTCCTTCGATGACTACTTCACCAAGCTCGGCACCCGTCTCGGCAGGGGCGACGCACCCTGCATCGTCTCGATGCAGGCGCTCCGCACCGCCGGCTTCTTCCAGGGCATGCTGCCGCTCGACGATCTGATCGCCAAGAACGACTTCGATGTGACGGACTTCGACAAGTCCGTCATGGAGGGGCTGAGTGCCGACGGGAAGCAGTACGCGCTGCCGTACGACGTCGGCCCGGTGATGCTCACGTACAACAAGGACATCTTCCGGAACGCGGGGGTGCCGGAGCCCAAGCCGGGGTGGACTCTGGCCGAGTTCGAATCGGTCGCCCGCAAGCTGACCGGGGACGGGACGTACGGGTTCGTGGCGGCGCCCCAGGATGTGTGGATGTTTCCCATGGTGCTGACCAAGACCGGGGCGCAGCCCACCGACGGGGCGGGCAAACTGCGACTCACCACCCCCGCCATGATCAAGGGAGTGCAGTGGTACGCCGACCTGGCGGCCAGGAAGAAGGTCGCCCCCCGCGTGCCCGCGGCCGATCCCGCGTTCTCCGACAGGCAGTTCCTCAGCGGCAACGTGGCCATGGGCGCCAACGGGCCGTGGGCGTTGCTGAACCTGAAGAACCAGGCCGGCTTCCAGGTGGGCCTGACCACGATTCCCGCCGGCCCGGACGGCAGCAGGACGTACTCGTCCGGTTCCGGGTTCGGCATCTCCAAGTCCTGCCCGGACCCGGAGCGGGCCTTCAAGGCGATCACGCTGATGACCGCCAAGAAGCAACTGGAGTGGCTCGGCGGGGTGGGACGTGCCTATCCGTCACGTGAGTCGGCACAGCACGCGTGGTACGAGAACGCCCGCCTTGCCGGTGCCCGAGAGGTTCTCGAAGCCGCCAACGCCACGGCGATTCCGCTGCGTACGACGAAACACTGGGATCAGGTCAACAAACTGCTCAACCAGCACGGAGCCGACCTCTTCAACGGGGCGAACTCCGCGAAACAAGTCCTGGAGCAGGTGCAGAGACAGGCCGGGCAGGATTGACCGGTGCGTGAGTGGGCCGCTGAGGGGCGAGTGATCACTTCTCTGTCAAGTTCAGCGTGCTCGGGTGAAGTGAGGAGGGACTAGGAACCAACCCATCGCCTTTGTACCCCTGGAAGTCTTACCTGGCCGCGATGTGCTCGGGGTCGCCGAGGCACCGCAGTGGGATCGCGTTTTCCATCGCCGCTTTGACCTCGGGATTGCCGGTCACGGCTGCCATGCCATGTGATGCGATCGCGCCGGGTGAGACCGCGTTGACCCGGATCCGGGGTGCCAGATCCAGCGAGGCAAGCCGCGTGTAGTGCCCAGGTCTCTGACCTGGGCCTTCTTCGTGGAGCGGGTGACGAGAATCGAACTCGCGCTCTCAGCTTGGGAAGCTACCGCGCTTGGGCGGGTGGGATGAAGCCGATGATGCCCAGGCCCGCCCCGAGCTTGTCGCCTTCCTCAGCCGAGCGCTTGACGTCATAGCCGTCGCAGCCGGCTCCGATGACCGCAATCAGCCGCAGCCGATGAGCAGCAGCTCCTTGACCGGCTGGGGATTGCCCTGGTCGCCGATCAGGCCCGGGCAGGCCGGGTGGGCGGAGCTCGTGCCGTTGCGGCTGTTGCCGGTGTTGGTGCTGTTGTCGGTCATAACCAGTGCGCCACCGGTCGTGGTGCACTGGTTCATGCTTCTCGCGTAGTGACAGGTCGTCGTGCTGGTACTGGCGTAGGTGGCCGTGTCCGTGGCCGACCCGCCACCGCGACCCGCCACCGCCACCGCGACCCGCCACCGCCACCGCGACCCGCCACCGCCACCGCGACCCGCCACCGCCACCACTGCCGCCCATCGCCCGAGAGATGTTCCGCTGCCCCATCCGCATGACAGGCAATAGGGGCATCGACGGTGTCCGCGAAGTAGCCGAACGGCTACTCCCCTCGGCCACTGGCAGTGCGCCGGATCCGCGTTAAGTTGTTTCCGCAATTCGGGCCGAGGTGGCGGAAAGGAATACGCGCCTGCATTTGCGGGTGGACCTGCAGGTCTTTGGGGGTTCGAGTCCCTCACTCGGCACTGGCCAGTTACCGGACGCCGGTCTGTGCCGTGCCCTTTTCGATACTGGTTTCCATGCTAGGAGGGCAAGTGACGACGGAATTCACCAGCGACACCATCGTCGGTGAGCTTTCGGACACGGTCGACCGAGAACTGGACAACAGTACTTTCTGGCGGGCTTTCACCCGAGGCGAGCTCCCCCTGGAGCATGTGCGCGACGTCTTTCTCCAGTACTACCTGTGGCGCAACACCTTCCACCGCTGGTTCGGCGTGTGCATCGCCAAGAGCCCGGCCTTCGGCAGCGGGCGGCAGACCGAGTACATCCTCCAGGAGCTGAGCGAGCACATCGAGGAGGAGGTTTCCGGCGACCATCACGGCCTGGCCGTCCAGTTCCTGAAGGTCCTGGGTGTGGACAACCCTCGCGACGTTCTCCCACTGCCGCACACCACGGCGTACGAGAACCACTTCGCGGAGCTCTACATGACCCCCGAGCGCAGCGGTGACGAGGCCCTCGCGGCGCTGGCCGGCCGGGAGCTGGTGGCGCCCAAGCGCAACCGGCTCACCATCGACGCGTTTCAGGAGAAGTACGGCATCAGTGAATCCCTGGAGTTCTTCCACCTCCACGAGGAACTGGAGGTGGAGCACTTCCGCGGCCTGTGGGGAGCGGTTGCCACGCAGTCCGAGAAGGACCGCAGGCTGGTCGAGGCGGCCAAGGATCAGATAGTCCGCCACGTGCGGTTCTGGGACGACGTGCACGCGGCCGCCTGAGGGGGCCCAGGAAGGGAAGGCTGCCATGTCCGTACCCGTTATCGACTCCTCCGCCTCGCTGTCCGCAGACGATGCCGTCCGGCGCTGGTCCGAGCTCGGCACGGAGAAAAGGGAAGAGCTCCTGGAGAAACTCCAGGAGCAGGTCGTCATTCCGCGACCGCTGCAGTTCTTTGTCGGTGAGCTGTCCGTCGACAACGACAAAGCCGTGGAGATCATCGGCGAATGCCGGGGAAAACCGGTCGCGGACTGGACCGACGAGGCTCTGATTCTCGTCACCACCCTCTGGCTGTGGCAGGTCGGCAAGGTGGCCGTCAGCGAACTGAACCAGGCCGACCTGAGCTTCAGCCTGCTGGAGGAGTACTTCACCGCCAAGCGCCGCGGCTACCACCGTATCCTCGGCCGTCCGGAGACACCGCCGGCCGAGACCGAGTCCCTGTTCGACATCGCGGAGTCGCTGGTCGGGCTGCGCAAGGACATAGAGCGGGACCACATCCGCTGCATGCGGATCAACGGGGCCACCTGGGAACGCCGGGAGTGGTTCCTGCCCAAGGCGGACATCGACCCGGACGAGCTCCCGGAGGACCTCCAGGAGCACCTCGAGGCACGCACCGGGCACCGGCTGCCCCCCGGTGACGGACACGTCGCGCGGTTCACCGGCCTGACCGAGCAGGTCATCGAGAGCGGCACCAACCCCGCGGAGATCCTCGTCGCACTCGCGACGTACGCGCTGACCCTGCCGCAGTTGGACGCCGACTACTCGATCATCACCTGCGCGCGGGGGAACAAACTGGAGACGCCCGAGGACATCGCCATGAGCGACGTCATGTCGTACACGGCGGTGCGTTCGGACTTCGACCCCGCCGCGCGGGGCGTACGGCTGAAGAACGACCAGATCATGAACGCGATCAGCCAGCGCATGCGCTACAACGTCGTCTGCCGGGTGCGCAACTACAGCTCCGACCGCGCGCAGCGCATGCAGGCACAGGCGTTCCAGCACCCCGACATCGCGGTGATGGAGGACGCCCATCACAACGGGCACCGCGCCAACGGCGTGCGCTTCGTGACCCGGGCCCCGCTGGTCTTCGACGTCGATCTGCCGGGCGGCACCCGCAGGCTCAAGGGCCTCGCGGACTTCCGCATCAACCGGGCCACCCACGACGAGGCCCGCCAGTTCACCCCCGCGGAGCTGGCCGTGGTCATCCGGATCAGCTGGTGGATGAAGGTCGTCACGGAGACCACGTGGCGCCACGGCCTGATGTTCGACGAGAAGTACTGCGTGAAGCTGGACACCTACGAGGACAAGGACGGCGGCAAACTCGCACGTCGCCGAGCCATGCTGGGAGAGGGCCGATGACGCATCCCGTGGACTCCGCTGTCGCTCCCTCCGCGCAGGTCCCGTCCGTCACGCTCAAGCTCGACGACATCCCCGAGCGCACACCGCACCCGGTCACCATCGGGCGCCGGGCGCTGCTGCTGTTCCGGTACGGGGACTGGGTGTACGCGACGGCCGCCCGCTGCACCCACCAGGGTGTCGAGCTGGCCGACGGCGAGCTGTCGGGCTCCCTGTTGCGCTGCCCCTGGCACGGCGTGAAGTTCGACATCCGCACCGGCGCCCGCGTGAACCAGCCCAACTGCCGCGACCTGCGGACGTTCCGGACCGAGGTCGAGGACGACCAGGTCACCGTCTACGACCAGGCCATCAGCGCGCCCAAGGGGGCAACGTCATGACCTACGTCATCACCCAGCCCTGCGAAGGAGTCAAGGACGGCGCGTGCATCGACGCGTGCCCGGTGGACTGCATCGAGGGCACTCCCGACACTCCGATGCTCTACATCGACCCGGAGGTGTGCGTGGACTGCGCCGCCTGCACCTCCGTCTGTCCCGTGGACGCGATCTACCCCGAGGACGAGGTGCCGGAGGAGTGGACGTCGTACATCAAGACCAATGCCGACTACTTCGGTCGGAGCGCCGATGACGATGACGACTGACAACAGCGGCACCGCGGTGTTGGTGCTCACCGAATCGCTGGACGATTACGGGCCGATGGTGGCCCTGGCGATCCGGCGTCCGGACCTCGCCCTGACACCGATCCTGCGGGAGCCGGCGTCCTCGCTGCCGGATCCCGGTCCGACCGTCACCATGCACGAGTTCCTGCGCGACGCCGCCCCGGAGACGGTCGAGCTGTGGCGGCACTTCCAGGTGCTGTGGCACCGCTGGGCGGCCCCGCTGGACTCCTTCCACCCTGTCCGCTGGTATCTGACCGCCGTCACCGGCGGCCCGCACCGGGCGGTGCACCGCAGCGTCGACGCGCAGTTGCAGCAACTCGGCAGAGTCCGTGAGGAGCGGCTGGCCGCGATGGCACGGCTGCTCGGCGGGGACATCCCGGACGTGGGCGAGGGAGCCGTCCTCGGCTGGGGCACCCCCGAGTGGTCGCTGCCGGGCATGCTGCTCGCCGCGCGCACAGGACGCCCGTATCTGTGGGAGCCGACCGCCGTCGAGGCCGTCCGGGCCGCCCAGCAGTGGTCCGGTCCGCTCACCCTGTCCTTCCCGCACGACGAGGTGACGGTCGAGCAGATCGCCCAGCTCGCCACCAGCCGGTCCTGGACGGCACGCGGGCGCCTCGCGGACGGTCTGGCCCTCGCCACCCGCCCCGTCGGCTTCCTCACCGCCACCTCCGTCGAGGTCCTCAGTTCGGTGGTGGGCCGTCAGCTGACGCTGGAGCTGCCGCTGACCGCGACCACCACCTCCGTGTTCACCGGGCTGGACACCGATCCCGAGGTCGGCCCGGACTCCTTCCTGCTCAACCGCGAGCGGTCCGCGGTCGGCTACCTCGAAGCCATGGGCGGCGTCAACGCGCTGTTCCTGTCCGGGCACAGCCGCGAGGACCTGTTCCACCTGGGGCCCGACGCGCTGTGCGGCCGGTCGGCGCAGAACGCGCCGTTCGCCCCGGGAAGTCGGCTTCCCGCCTGTGTGCACGACGGCCGCTGCGTCAAGGACGGCGAGGTCCTTCCGGCCCACGCCCTGACCGCACCGGTCGCCTTCTTCAACAGCTGCAACGTGATGCGGCTGGGCGGCGACGGCGCGTTCGACCCCCACTTCACCCTGCCGTTCACCTACCAGGAGGGCTCCGGGGTCGCCGCGGTCGGCAGCCGGCGCACCCGCTTCGGCGACGACAACGTCGAACTCGTCCTGGCCGAACGGCTGGTGCGTACCGGCCGGAGCGTGGGGGAGGTGGTCCGGCTGCTCAACAACGCCATTCCCCTGTGGGGACGCGAGGCCCCCGACTACCTGGTCCTCGGCGACCAGCAGTTCGCGCCGTTCGCCGCGGGAGCCGACCGCGCCCAGGTGGTCACCCGCGCGACGGACGGGCAGGCCGTAGAGGTGCTGTTCACCGAGGTGGAGTCCGAACTGCTGGAGTTGCGCCTGCCGAGCCCCGGCCCCGACCCCTCGGTGCGCGTCCTCGACGCCGTCGGCCCGGACGGGCAGCCTTGCGACATCGACCTGCGCACCGCGATCGCGCTGGAGGAGGACGGCAGCGCCCGGCTGTTCGTCTTCTCCTGGCAGACACTCCGGCTGAACTCGCTCTCCCTGCGCGTCGAACCCGTCCGTCCGCACCAGGACCTGGTCCAGGACCTCGGCCGGGTGCTGACGAACGCGACCGCCTACCGTCGGCTGCTGCGCACCTATCTGCCGGGGTTCGACAACACCGAGCAGGAGCTGCGGGCACGGGCGACCGCCCTGACCCGGCGCCGCGTGGAGAGCCGTACCGCGCCCCGAGCACTGCGGGAGGCGGACGCGGCCGCCGACGATCTGCGTTCGACGGTCGCCCGGCTGGACGAGGCGCTGTGCGACCATCTCCTCGGCCGCATCGGCTCCGGCGCGTTCGTCTGGCTCGAGCAGTTCGAGTCCGTGGACGGCACCTTCCAGGTAACGCGGCACCTGCCGCCCACCGTCTGTCCGTACTGCCGGGCGCGCGTCGTCCTGCGGGAGTACCGGCACGACTACCACCCGCAGGTCGCCCGGGAGTTCGCCCTGTGCAGCACGTGCGGCAACGTGTGGGACGTCGCGGGCGGGGTCCACCCCCCGATCGCGCTCGGAGAGGACACCGCCCGGCGCGGCAGCGAGCACGCGCAGGGCGTGCTGATCACCAACAACCAGGACCGTCCGCTGCGCGGCGCGGTCGGGTTGCGCCTGTACCAGTCGGACCAGCACGGGGTGAGCGTCACCCCCGGCGCGCAGGTGGTGGAGGTGCCGCCCCGGTCGAGCCGCGAGTACTGGTTCACGCTGAAACTGCCCGACGGGCTGCCGGCGCACATGGAGTTCCTGCGCGGGTTCTTCGTGTCCAACCTCGATGTCTCCGTCTTCCAGCGGAACTTGTGGATCAAGCCCACGCACGACGACGCCGACCGGCCGCGACAGACACTGCCTTCGGTCACCGTCTGGCCGCCGACCGGCACCGTCCTCAGCGAGGTCATGACCAGGCGGCATCCGTGACGTCCGACGAGCGGCGCTGGGTGGTCCCCATGCCCCCGCCGAACGTCACCGGCACGCTGCACCTCGGCCACGCCCTGACGCTGTCGGTGCAGGACGCCCTGGTCCGCTCCGCCCGGCTCGACGGCACGGACGTGCTGTACGTGCCGGGCACCGACCACGCGGGGCTCGGCACCTACGCGGCGGTGCGCCGGGACGAGACGTTCCGGCCGGACCTGCCGGTGGCCGAGCGGACACGGGCCTGGGCCGACCACTACCGCAAGGTCATCGTCGGTCAGTTCCACGCCCTGGGCCTCGACTGCGACTGGGACACGGAACTGCACACGCTGTCCCCGGCGTACCGGGAGCTCGTCGACGGAACCTTCGTCCGACTGGCCGAGGCAGGGCTGCTGCACCGCTCGGCGCGGGTCATGCCGTGGTGCCCCTCCTGTCGCAGCACCGTCCCGGACGTGGAGCACTCGGTGGGCACCGAGCGGGTCCCGCTGGCGCTGCTGGCCGTGCGACCGCACGGCAGACCGCTGGTGGTGGAGCTCGCGGCGGCCGAGGAACTGTGGGGCGCGGTGGCGCTCGCCGTCCCCGAGGGGCACCCGGCGGCCGGCGGTACGGCCGTGCTGCCGGCCACCGGCCGGGAACTGCCCGTACTGGCGGCTGCGACCGGCGCACCGCGTCCGGTCGTACCCGCGCACCGGCAGCAGGACCTGGAACTCGCCGAGGCCCATGGACTGCCGTGGACCGGGATACTCGACGCCGACGGCCGCTCGCTGGTTCCGGACCTGCCCGGACTGTCCAGGCAGGAGCTGCGCCGCGCGACGGTCGAGCGGTTCGGTCTGCGCACCGTCACACGCCAGTGCGCCGTCGAGCGCTGCGGGGTGTGCGGCAGCGAGCTGATGGCCCGGCTCCACCACCAGTGGTATCTGCGGCTGGCCCCGCTCATGGCCCCGGTGCGCACCGCACTGGACAACGGTGACCTGGTGATCCGGCCGAGCAGTGTGGAGCGCGAGGCGCGGCACTGGCTGGACTCCGCGCGCGACTGGTGCATCAGCCGCCAGATCCGCTGGGGTCAGCCGATTCCGGCGGTCGTCTGCGGTGACTGCGCCTACTGGACGCTGCCTCCCGCCGGATCCGGGAGCTGCCCCGACTGCGGTGGCGCCCTGCGGGCCGAGACCGATGTGTTCGACACCTGGTTCAACTCGGCCCACTGGCCGATCGCCGTCTCCGGCTGGCCGGCCGCCACCGCGCGGAGCCGGTATCCGGCCGCCGTGATGACGTCCGGCCGCGACATCCTGTTCTTCTGGTTCATCCGGCTGCTGGCCATCGGAACCTTCGTGACCGGCTCTCCGCCCACCCGCGAGTGCTGGCTGCACGGCCTCGTCGTGGACGAGCACGGTCAGAAGATGAGCAAGAGCCGCGGCAACGGCGTCACCCTGGACGACGCTCTCGCCGAGCACGGCCGCGACGTGCTGCGTGCGGCACTGCTCTCCGCCTGCCGTGACGCCGAGGACATCAGGATCCGCCAGGACATCTTCACGCAGCAGGCGGTTGTCCGCCGCCGCGCCGCCGACCTGGCCGAACTCGTCGCGCGCACACCCGAGTCCGCTTCTCGGCCCACCGCCGCGGACGAGCTGGAGCACTACGCCCGGCAGGCCGCTCGGTCCACCCGGGCGGCCGTCCGCCGGCATCTGCAGGAGCGGCACTTCGACCGTGCCGTCGAGGCCGTCACCGCGTTCGGCACGCGTGTCCTGGGACGCTACGCAACCGTGCGCGCCAAGGCCGACGGCGCCGGCGTCACCCCGCAGCTGCTGCTCGACCTCGCCGCCGTGTACGAGCCGTTCATGCCCGACACGGCGGCCGGGCTGCGCAAGGCGGCGGCCACCCGCTCGGCCGCGGACTGGCTGCCCGACGAGCAGCTGGCCGCAGCGGTCCGGGCCGTCGTGGCGACGGTGGAGGAGGCGGAGCGGCTGCGCGGCGTGGCAGGCATCCCGGTCGGCGTCCCGGTGACCGTCGAGAGCACCGACACGGCGGTGGCCCGGCTGCTCGCGACGCGCTGGTTCGGGCACCTCAGCGAGGTGGCCCTGGTCCCGGGTCCGCCGCCGGACGGCGCCTTCGCGGTGAGGGTTCCCGGAGCCCCGGGGCTGCGCCTGTGGCTGCCCGCCGCGCTGAGCGCCCCGGTCCACGACGACGTACGGCGCCGGCTGCGCAAGCTCGCCCGGGAACGGCGGCGACTGGCCCACCGGCTCGACCAGGTGCGTCACGGCCGCACGTCCGGCGTGTCGCGCGAGCGACTGGCCGGCCGGCTGGCCCGGGCCGAGGAGGCCACCCACGAGCTGCGCGGCGTCATGGCGGCGGTGGCCGACCGGCCGCAACCCGGCGGCCGGGGATGACGGACGGGCGGATGAAGGTCTGCGTAGTAGGCGCAGGCCCGCGTGGCCTCTCGCTGGTGGAGCGGATCTGTGCGAACGTCCGGCGGTCGGCCGAGCCCCTCGCATGCACGGTCCACCTGGTCGACCCCGCCGCGCCCGGCGCGGGACGGGTGTGGCGCACCGACCAGTCGCGGCAGCTGCTGATGAACACGGTGGCCTCGCAGGTCACCATGTTCACCGACTCCAGCGTGACGATGCGCGGGCCGGTGGAACCGGGCCCGAGCCTGTACGAGTGGGCCCGCCGACTGGCTGCCGAGGCATCGCCGGACGCCCGCGGCGGGCCGGAGGAGGAGTACGGGGAGGAAACCCTGGCCGAGGCCCAGAGCCTGGGCCCGGACTCCTACCCCACGCGTGCCTTCTACGGCGGATACCTGCGGTGGGTGCTGCGTACCGTCGTGGACGGCGCCCCCGAGTCGGTGTCCGTGCGCTTCCACCGGTGTCGGGCGGTCGCGCTGGACGACGCCCCCGACGGGCAGGCGGTGACGTTGGAGGGCGGTGCGCGACTCACCGGCCTGGACGCGGTCGTCCTGGCCCAGGGGCACGTGTCCGCCCGGCCGGACCCGCACACCCTGACGCTGGCGTGCTTCGCGGAAGAGCACGGTCTGGCCCATGTGCCGCCGTGCAACCCCGCCGACGCGGACCTGTCCGCGATCCGGCCCGGTGAGCCGACACTCCTGAGCGGCCTCGGCCTGAACGCCTTCGACCACATCGCGCTGCTGACGGAGGGCCGCGGAGGCTCCTTCGAACGCAAGGGCGACGGGCTGGTCTACCTGCCCTCCGGCCGCGAGCCGCGGCTGTACGCCGGTTCGCGGCGCGGCGTTCCGTACCACGCCCGGGGCGAGAACGAGAAGGGCGCCTACGGCCGCCACGAACCACGGCTGCTGTCCCCGCCGGTGATCGCCCGGCTGCGCGCCGCGGCGGAGCACGGCACCCCGGCGGACTTCCGTACGGACGTGTGGCCGCTGATCGCCAAGGAGGTGGAGAGCGTCTACTACGGCGCCCTCCTCGCCCGGCGCGGAGGCCGTGCGGCGACCGGGGCGTTCACCGCACGGTTCCTGGCCGCGGCCCGCGGCGCCGAGGAGGACGCGCTGCTGACCCGGCACGGCATCGGCCGCGGCGAGCGCTTTGACTGGGAGTGGATCCAACGCCCCTACTGCGCCCGGGACTTCGCCACCCAGGACAGCTACCGGGACTGGCTGCTGGAGTATCTGCGGCAGGACGTCCGGGCGGCGCGGGAGGGCAACGTCAGCGGACCGCTCAAGGCAGCGCTGGACGTCCTGCGGGACCTGCGCAACGAGGTACGGCTGGTCGTGGACCACGCGGGCATCAGCGGCGAGTCCTACCGCGACGACCTGGACGGCTGGTACACGCCGCTGAACGCGTTCCTGTCCATCGGACCGCCGGCCCAGCGGATCGAGGAGATGAGCGCGCTGATCGAGGCCGGGGTGCTCGACGTGCTGGGCCCCGGGCTGCGCGTGTCGACCGACCCCGTCCGGCCGGCCTTCGTGGCGTGGTCGGCGCGGATCCCCGGACACCGGGTGCGGGTCTCCGCGCTGATCGAGGCCCGGCTGCCCCCGCCCTCCCTGCGGCGGACCGCCGATCCGCTGCTGTCGCACCTGCTGCGCACCTCACAGTGCCGCCCATACCGGATCCCCGGCCGCGGCGCGGAGGCGTACGAGACCGACGGGCTCGACGTCACCGACCGCCCCTACCGCCTGATCGACGCTCAGGGGCGGGCGCACCCGCGCCGGTTCGCCTACGGCGTGCCCACGGAAGCGGTGCACTGGGTCACGGCCGCCGGGATCAGACCCGGGGTCGACTCCGTCACCCTGGGCGATTCGGACGCGATCGCCCGTGCGGTGCTCGGCCTGGCCGAGGCGGCCGCACCGGCTCCCCTCGACGCGGTCGGCGCAGGCGGTTCGCACTGCTCAGGCAGTCGGGCCGACGGTTTACGAAAGGCGGATTGCCATGGTTGAAGAGGTGAGCGCCTCCTTGGACGTGGGCCTGCTGTCCCCGGTCCGCGCGGGCTGCCCGGTGGAGGAGGCCGTCTGTGACCGGGCCTGGCTGCAGGCCATGCTGGAGGCCGAGGCCGGTCTCGCCCGAGCCCAGGCGAGGCTGGGCACCGTTCCCGCGACGGCCGCCCGCGCGATCACCGAAGCGGTCCGGGGCTCGCACTTCAGCGACGCGGACCTGGTCGCCGTGGCCCGCGCGGCACGGGAGACCGCCAACCCCGTGGTCGCTCTGGTCAAGAGCCTGACCTCGGTCGTCGCGGCGATCGAACCGACGGCGGCCGACTACGTCCATCGCGGGTCCACCAGCCAGGACATCTTCGACACCGGCGCCATGATCGTCGCCGACCGGTCCCTGCGGACGGTACGCGCCGACCTGGGGCGCACCGCGACGGCCCTGGCCGCCCTCGTCGAACGGCACCGCGACACCCCGATGGCCGGACGCACCCTCGCCCTGCATGCCGTGCCGACCACCTTCGGCCTCAAGGCGGGGGGCTGGCTCGACCTCGTGCTGGACGCCGTCGAACGGCTCGACGGTCTGCTGACCGAAGGACTTCCCGTCTCCCTCGGCGGCGCGGCGGGCACCCTGGCCGGGTACCTGGAGTACGCGCGTCCGCTGGACGACGGCGCCTACGTGGAGCAGTTGGCCCGCGCCTTCGCCGAGGAGGTGGAGCTCGGTCACCGCCCGACCCTGCCCTGGCACGCGCTGCGCACACCGGTCGCGGACATCGCCGCCGTGACGGCGTTCGTCACGGGTGCCCTCGGCAAGCTGGCCGTCGACGTGCTGGTGCTGGCGCGGACCGAGATCGCCGAGGTCGCGGAGCCGACCGCCGCCGGCCGCGGAGCGTCCTCGGCCATGCCGCACAAACGCAACCCCGTGCTCGCGACCATGATCCGCTCGGCCGCCCTCCAGGTGCCGGTGCTCGCGGCGGGGCTCACCCAGGGCCTGGCGACAGAGGACGAGCGGTCCGCCGGGATGTGGCACGCCGAGTGGCAGATGCTGCGCGAGTGCCTGCGCCTGTGCGGCGGCGCCGCACACACTGCCGTAGAGCTCGCCGAAGGCCTCCAGGCCCGCCCGGAGCGGATGCTGGCGAACCTCGAACTGACCGGGAACCAGCTCGTCTCGGAGCGGCTGACGGCGGTGCTGGCTCCACGCCTGGGCAAGGCCGTCGCACGCGAACTGCTCACCCGGGCGTCAGCGGCCTCGGCCGACACCGGGCGTCCACTCGGTGACCTGCTGGCCGAGACAACCGGACTCGAGGACCACCTGGACCTCTCGGAGCTGCCCATGCTCCTCGACCCGGCGCGGTACACGGGTGCTGCCGGCGCTCTGGCCGACCGCGTCCTGGACCGCTACGCGAAAGGAACGCCATGGACGTGATGACCGCTGTGCTCACCCGTCGCAGCGAGCATCGGCTGGTCGAGCCGTCCCCCTCCATGGAGGAGCTGACCTACCTGCTCAAGGCGGCGTCATGTGCCGCCGACCACGGCCGGTTGCGCCCGTGGCGATGGCTGCTGGTCAGTGGTGACGACCGGCGGGCGCTGGGCGAGGTGATGGCCGAGTGCAACGGCAAGAGCGTCGCGTCGATGGTCGCCAAGACACACCGTGCCCCGCTCCTCGCCGGGCTGATCCTCTCCCCGGACACCCGCTCCCGCGTGCCCGAGTGGGAACAACTGGCCGCCGCCACCGGCATGGTGACGTCGCTGATGCTGCTGCTGCACGCGCGTGGCTTCGGCAGCATCTGGCGGACCGGCGAGCAGGCCGACGCGGCGCCGATGCGGCGGTTTCTGTCCGTGGACGAACACGAGCGCGCTCTGGGCTGGTTGTATATGGGAACACCGGTCCGCGACGGATCCGTGGCGAGGCGCCGGCAGCCTCTGGACGTCGGCTCACGGCTGCAGGTCTTCTCGGCGCCGAACGACGTGGAACCGCAACTGGTCTCGGCACGGAGGTAGCTCGACAGCGATGCTCGACGACGACATGCGCCGCCTGGTCGCGGCACAGGGGCTGGGCTTCGTCGCCACGGTCCGCCCGGACGGCACCCCGAACCTGTCTCCCAAGGGAACGACCGAGGTGTGGGACGACGAGCACCTGGTCTTCCTGGATCTGTACTCGCCGGGCACGGTCGCCAACCTCGCCGCGAACCCGGCGGTGGAGATCAATGTCGTGGACCCGGTGCGCCGCAAGGGCTACCGCTTCCGCGGGGTGGGTCAGGTGTTCACGCAAGGGGAGACGTACGACCGGATCGTGCGGCGCTTCGCGCGTGAGCGGGGCACCGATCCGGCGCGTGTCAACTCCGCCGTCCTGATCCGCGTGCTGAAGGCCGACGCGCTCGTCTCACCGGCGTACGAAGGCGGTGCCACGGAGGAGGAGATCGCCGCGCGCTGGCGTGCGCGGCTGCTCTCCGGGGAGTCCGCGTGAGCGCACAACCGGAGGGCGGGCCGGCGTTACCGTCCACGGCCCCCGCCGAGGAGCGCGATCGCCGGCTGAACCGCGCGATACGCCCCTTGCTGGTCCAGTACGTCCTCGCCTTCACCGGGTATCTGTCGCTCACCCCGGTCCTGGCCGTCCTCGTCAGGGACGGCTGGCACCAGTCCGGCCTGGTCGTCGGGCTGGCGCTGATGGTGTTCAGCTGCTCCTCCCGGGCCGGCTCGATCGTGTTGAGCCCGTGGCTGGAGGGCAGGTCGGGCGTCAGGGTGCTGCTGCTGGCCAACCTGCTGTCCGGCAGCTGTTTCCTCACCATGTCGGTCGCCCACTCCGTGCTGCCGCTCATCGTGCTGCTCGCGGCGGGCGGCACCGGGGTGAGCCTCAACGGCCTGGTCGTACGGTCGGTCGTCGCCGAGTGGACCAGCGGCTCCCCGGCCCAGGTCACGGCCTTCGCGAAGCTGAATGTCATGCTGAACCTCGCGGCGGCGGTCGGACCGCTCATCGGCACCGCCGTGCTGGACACCGACGCCCCCTGGCGGCTGATGGTCGTGATCGCCGCCGGGTACTACGCAGCGGCCCTGTCGATGCTGTTCGTCGTGCGCAAGGAGGGCAAGGGCTTCGAGCGGGGCGGCAAGCGCTTCTCCCTCCGGCAGTACTGGACGGCGCTGCGCTCGTCACCGTTCCTGCGCCATGTGGTGCTGGTGTCCACCGTCGGGTGGGTGCTCTACGCGCAGATGTACTCGGCGCTGCCGCTGTACCTGTTCGCCACCGCGGGCTCCAAGCTCCAGGTGGCCACGTACTTCACCATGAGCGCGCTCATCATCGTGGTGCTCCAGATCCCCGCCTCGAAGGGGGTGGCACGGCTCATGGAGGCCCACGGTGTCGCGCTGACCACGGTGATCGGCACCGGCATGGGATGCTTCGCGGCGGCCTTCGCGGTGCTCGCCCTGTCTGGGGGCAACCCGGTCGCCACGTACGCGGCGGTGGCGACGTTCACGCTCGGCGAGATCCTGTTCGCGCCGTCCGTGGACACGGCGTTCGCGAAGTCGCGCGACAAGTCGACCGGCAGCTTCGTCGCCGTCTACACCGGCAAGCAGTTCACCCTCGCCACGGGAGAGGGACTGGGCATGCTCCTCGGCGGCGGCTTCTTCGAGTACGTGCGGGGCGTCTTCTCGCCCACCGTGTACTGGGCGGCCTTCGCCGCGGCGGGCGCCGTGGCCGCGGCCGGGACGGTGCTGCGGCGCGTCCGGATGCCGTCCGTCTGACGGCGCGCGCGTCCTCTTCCTCTACGCCCTCTCAATACTGTTCTCCCTTATGTCCCTTCTGTAACACCACCCTCTGTCACCGCAAGAAAAGTTTTCGAAGATCTCACGTCCCGGTACGCCGGACGGAACACAGAGATGACAGAGCGCACTTACGTTGGTGGTCTGCGCTGGGACGAGGAGAACTCGGTGAGCACTCAGAGGATGGCGCGCCAACGGCCCTTCCATCGGAGCCTCGCGTTCTGGGTCCTGCTGGCACTGGGGCTCGGCGCCGCATTCAGGGCGATATTACCCGAGGACGGGGCACGCTTACGCGTACTGCCCGACCTGTTCCTTTCCGTCATGACGATGTTCATAGCGCCGCTCGTGTTCACCACGGTGGTCGGCGCGATCGCCGTGCTCGGCGATTTCCGGCGCTTCGGCCGCTTGTCGGCCGGCGTTCCTCTTCTCGGTCGCCCACGGCTACGCGGGCGGACAGCCGGGGCTTCGGCGACCCCCCGCTCCTGCCGGCATGAACTCGATCCCGGTCCAGGGAATCGGCCTCGTCGTAGGAATCGACCGACTGATGTCGGAGGGACGTGCCGTGACCAACCTGACGGTGACCGCCTGCGCCACACGCTCGCTGCCTCACTCACGGTGGATCCCGACCGCCCCGGGGACGATCCCTCGGTCGTGAAGACCGAGATCTCCCGCTAGGGCCCCTTCGCCCCGCCGCGGCACCGGGCCTGCACAGACCCGGTGGCCCTCACACATGTCACCGACCTCCATCCTGTGGCCCCCACCAAGGAGAAGTCAGAAACATGTCCGTGCAGCCGACCGCGACTGATGAGACGGATCTGGCAGGCACCTTCGTAATGCTCCGAGACAGGCTCACCCGGTTACGCGTCGAGCAGATCCTGAACGGTGCGAGCCGGCGGGCGCGGGTGTACGGGTCCCAGGACATCGAGGACATCGTGGAGGACGTCGTACGGGAAAGAAATCCGATACTGATCGTCTCGCTGCATGAAATCGATGCCTTGAGCCGGTCCGCCCTGACGCTGTGCGCGGCCACGGGAGCGAAGGTCCTGGTCCTTGTGGACGACACTCAACGGGCCCCGTGGGAACGGTTGGCCGGCATTGCCGTGGGCGGATGTCTGTCGACCGCGGAACTATCCGAAAAGGGTCTTTGCCTGGCGATCGAGCGGATACTCGCGGGTGAAGTGCCGGTATCCGGAAATCTGATACACGCTCTGTTGTCCCTGGCCGCGGGCGCCCCCAGGGATTCCCACGATCACCTGGTACGGATGACTCCACGGGAGCAGGAGGCACTGGTCCTCCTCGTCGACGGACTGAGCAACAAGCAGATCGCGCGGCAACTCGGTATTTCCCTGCACGGCGCCAAGCGTCTCGTCGCCAACATCCTCGCCAAACTGAACTGCACCAACCGCACTTCGGCGGTGACCAAGGCCTTGCGGAGCGGCCTGTACGACAAGGTCAGAAACAGTCGCCAGGATCGTCAGCTGCTGCTGCAGAAGGGGTGACCTCGATCTTGACACCCGCGGCCAGCCGCTCGGCCGTGTCGACGGCCTCCTGGAGTGTCGCCCCGGTGACACAGACGAAGGACGAACGGTCGTAGGAGGACTTCAGCGGCGCCGTCTCGCTCCCCTCCTTGAGGGTGAGCTTCCCGGCGAGGAGATGCGGGGAGGCGGCGACCTCCGCCCAGCCGTCCACGGCGGTGACGGTCCCCCCGGGCGGCGTCAGGAACCGGATGGCGGCGGCGCGCCGGGCGCCCCAGCCCGAGACGTCCACGGGCTCGCCCAGGAACTGGTCGAAGACGGCCCCGTGCATCTGCGTGTCCGTGATGTGCTGCGCCATGACGTGGATGTAGTCCCCGCCGGGGCGCACATGCACCTCGCCGAGCACGATCCCGCCGTCCCGCTCCAGCCAGAACTCGACGTGGAACACGCCCCAGGACAGCCCCAGGGCCGGCAGGGCACGCTCCAGAGTCGACACCACATCGGCCTGCGCGCCCGGCGGAAGGTCCGCGGGCATGGCATGCCCGAGTTCGATGAAGTGCGGGGCGCCCGTGGTGACCTTCGCCGTGACGGCCAGCAGCCGCGGCACACCGTCGACGAAGACGCCCTCCGCGCTGAACTCCTCCCCCGTCTGGAATCCCTCGACGAGGACGTCCTCCGCGAGAGCTGCTTCGGTCGGCTCGTCGGCAGCCATGTCCATCCCCTGACCGACGAGTTCCTCCCTCAGCTCCCGCCGCGCGTGGGCCAGATGGACCAGGGCCGCCTCCAGGTCGCTCTCGTCGCGCACCAGCGACACCCCAGCGCTGCCCCGGCCGGTGGGCGGCTTGACGATCCACGGTCCCGGCCGGTGCGCGGCCAGGAACTCGCGTATCTCCCCCTCCGAGGAACAACGCGCCACGGGCGGCTGCCGGAAGCCCCGCTCGGCGAGCGCGGCACGGCAGGCGAACTTGTCCTGAATACGCCGCACGGCGGCCCGCCCGTTGCCCGGGAGCCCCAGGACCTCGGCGACGGCCGCGACGGACTCCGCCGCCGTCTCACGGGTTCCGTACACCCCCAGGAACTCCTGGCCCGCCTTCTTCTGCCCCACCGCCCAGGCGACCGTGGCCTCGACATCCGCGTACGGCAACTCCACGGTCAAGGCGGCGCGTTCGGCGAGTTCCGGGACCTTGCTCAGATTCTCCCGGGTGTCGGCCAGTATCACGTCCAGCCCGCGCTCCTCGGCCTGTTCCATGCAGTGCGCGCCGGTCGGCCGAAGCGCACCACCGAGCAGCAGCAGAGAGCGAGCCGATGCCATGCGCAGCCTCTTCCTCGTCAGGAACCGTGATCACCGATGCCTCGACCATCATGGTGGAGCTACCAGGCCTGTCAATGGGACGGGTCCTCATCGCGTCGCCCGTCCCCGGCCGAAGACGACACGACGACGGGTCTGGCCCGCCCGGACCAGCCCTCGCCACTGATCAGGCAGTGGTTCAGCAGAGTCAGAAGGGGATTTCCTGGCCCGCGTGGGTCTGCACGGCGCGCTGGTAGAGCAGGTCGCACACGAGGGCGTCCTCGGTGGGGATGCCGACGGATTCGAAGAGGGTCAGTTCCTCGGCGGAGGCGCGGCCCGGGTGCTCCTTGGAGAGGACGGCCGACAGCTCGGTCATGGGCGGGCGGGGCGGCAGGAGGCCCTCCGCGATCGGGATCAGGATGTCGCCCGCCTCGCGCAGCACGGCGTCCGTGGACTCGACGAAGAGCGAGGCGTCGGCGACCAGCCGCGACGGCAGCTCGCGCCGGGTCGGGCCGTACGCTCCGACCGCGCTGATGTGCGCGCCCGGGCGGGGCCGGAAGGCGTCGGGGAACAGGGGGGCGGTGGCGGACGTGACCGTGCAGATCACGTCGGCGTCCTCAGTGGCGCTCGCGACGCTGTCGTGGAGCTCGATCTCGATCCCGGCGCTCCGGGCCCACTCGGCGAGCCGGCGAGCCTTGTCCATGTCCCGGCTGTGGAGCCGGACGGAGTCCCAGGGGCGGATGCCCGCGAGGCCCTCCAGGTGGCTCCGCCCCTGCACGCCCGCGCCGATGACGGCCAAAGTGCGGGCATCCCGCCGTGCCAGCAGGTCGGTCGCGAGGGTGGTCACTGCGGCGGTTCGCAGTTCGGTCAGGGTGGTGGCGTCCATCAGGGCGAGGGGCTGGCCGGAGTGGGCGTCGAAGACCACGGCCAGCCCTTGGACGCTCGGCAGCCCCTGTGCGGGGGCGCCGTCGAAGAGGCTGACCAGCTTGACGGAGAGGGTGGCCCCATGGGCGGCGGGCATGAACAGCAGCTGTCCCCCCGGGGTCTGCACAGCGCTACGGACGAACCCGTTACTGCCGTCCCGGGCCGGGACGAACGCCTCGCCGATGACGGCGGCGAGGTCGGAGACCGAGGTCAGGTCCCTGATGGTGGTCGCGTCGAGGAGCTTCAACACGGGTTCTGCTTTCGGTCGCGGCGTTCACGGACGGGCGGCGATTCGTCGTGCGGGGCGCCCTCAGCTGCCCGGGCGTGGCCTCAGCCGCGGCGTACGGTGCGCAGGGAGTCGTCCAGGAGGTCGCAGAGCAACTCGGTCTCCTTGTCGCTGAGCCCGGGGTGGCAGGGGAGGTTGACCTGCTCGTGGAACCACAGCCGCTCGGCGACCGGGCACTCGCCGTAGTAGTGGCTGCGGGCACGCCACTCCGGGGTCAGGTGGAGAGGGAAGTAGCGGAGGATCATCTGCACCCCGCGCTCGCGGAGCTCGTTGACCAGCCGGTCCCTGTCGATCTTCCGCGGCCCGCGTACGAAGAAGGTGAACAGGTGATGAGACTGCTCGGCCCCCGCCGGTTCGACGGGCAGTTCGACGCAGTCGGTGTGGTTCTCCAGCACCTCGCGCAGACGGGAGGCGATCAGTCGGCGGCGTGCCACCAGCCCGGGCAGGGCGGCCAGTTGCACCGAGCCGACGGCCGCGGCGGCTTCGGAGAGCGTGGCGTTGGTGCCGTGCCGGAGCAGGGCGGCGCAGTCATGGGTGTAGGCGTTCCCGGGGTAGAGGGCGCCGGGGAGGGCTTCGGCGGAGTCACCGAAGCGGTGCCGGTGGGGGACGAAGTGTGCGTCCGTCTCGTTCCCCCGGAGCCGTTCGACCCGCTGGGCCCACTCTTCGTTGTGGAGGGTGAGCATGCCGCCCTCGCCGAGGGTCGTGATGTTCTTGCTGGAGTGGAAGCTGAAGCAGCCCATGTCCCCGAGGGAGCCGGGGCGGCGGCCCCGGTAGGAGCTGCCGATGGCGTGTGCGGAGTCCTCGATGACCACGGCGTCGTGGGCACGGGCGAGGGCCATGATCGTCTGCATGTCGGCGGGCAGGCCCCCGTAGTGGACGAGTATGACGGCGCGGGTCCGGTGGTTGACCAGCTGTTCCAGGCGGACCGGGTCCATGTTCATCGTGTCCGGGCTGACATCGCAGAACCTCACCCGTACGTGCGGGTACTGGAGCAGCGGTTGAAGGGTGGCCTGATAGGTCTGCGGAGTGACGACCACCTCGTCCCCCGGGCGCAGGTCCAGCAGGTGGATGGCGAGTTCGAGGGAAACGGTGCCGCTCGTGGTGCTCAGGGCGTACGGGGTGCCGACGTAGGAGCGGAAGTCCTGCTCGAACCGGGCCCGCCAAGCGCCACCGGACAGCGTCGCGCCCGAACGCAGGACCTGGGAGACCGCTTCGAGCTCCTCGGCTCCGACCTTGCTCCCCACCGGGAGGTACGGCACACGGTAGTCCCGGTCCGGCGCGGCGTAGGCGGACACCTTGGGTGCCTCGTCGATCATCATGTCGCTCCCACAGTCGTCTCAGTCGAACGGTCGTCTCAGTCGCATCACTTGGCAGGGATGCTCGCGGTCAAGTGCGTACTCGGTCCGGTGTCGCCGCCGTCGCTCTCGGGGACGTCCGCGACGAAGGTGGCCTCGTCGAAGGGGAGTCGGCCGCCGAGGACCTGGCCGACGCGCTCCTTGTCGATCTCCTTGGTCCAGGTGCCGACGAGGACGGTGGCCACCGCGTTGCCCGCGAAGTTGGTGAGGGCGCGGGCCTCGCTCATGAAGCGGTCGATGCCGACGATCAGGCCGACACCCTCGACGAGTTCGGGGCGGTGGGACTGGAGGCCGCCGGCGAGGGTGGCGAGCCCGGCGCCGGTGACGCCCGCCGCGCCCTTCGACGCGATGATCATGAAGGCCAGGAGAGAGATCTGCTGCCCGATGGAGAGCGGATCACCCATGGCCTCGGCCACGAAGAGCGAGGCCATCGTGAGGTAGATGGCCGTACCGTCGAGGTTGAAGGAGTAGCCGGTCGGGACGGTGATGCCGACCACGGGCTTTGAGACGCCCAGGTGCTCCATCTTCGCGATCAGGCGCGGCAGCGCCGTCTCGGAGGAAGAGGTGGAGAGGATCAGCAGAAACTCGCGGCCCAGGTACCTCAGCAGGGAGAAGATGCTGATGCCGGTGCACAGCTTCAGGAGGGGGCCCAGCACAAGGAAGACGAACAGGACGCAGGTGACGTAGAAGCCGGTCATGATGACGGCGAGGGACGCGAGGGCGTCGATGCCGGTTTCACCCACCACGGCGGCGATCGCGCCGAACGCGCCGACCGGAGCGGCCCACATGATCATCGACAGGATGCGGAAGACCAACCGCTGGATGTGTCCGATCCCCCGCAGGACCGGCTCCCCGGCCGAGCCCATCGCCTGGAGCGCGAACCCGCTCAGCAGCGCGACCAGCAGCGTTTGGAGGACCTCGTCCTCGGTGAAGGCGGAGACGAGGGTGGTGGGGATGATGCCGACGAGGAACTCGACGGTCCCGTCGCTGCCGTCCTTCGCCTGCTCGGCGCCGACCCCGGCGGTCTCCTGCGTCAGGTGCAGCCCGTGCCCGGGTTCCAGGAGGTTGCCGACCACCAGTCCGATGGCGAGGGCGACGGTCGACATCGCCATGAAGTAGCCCAGTGCCAGCCCGCCGACCGCGCCGACCTTGGCCGCCTTGCGGACGGAGCCCACGCCCAGCACGATCGTGCAGAAGATGATGGGCGAGATCATCATTTTGATCAGCGCGACGAACGCCGCACCCAGCGGTTTCAGTTCCTTCGCCGCCTGCGGAGCGACAAGGCCGAGGGTCACGCCGATGACGACAGCGGCGATCACGGCGAGGTAGAGATAGTGACTGCGGTCGGTTCTGCGGCGGCCGGTCTGTGCTGGCGTCGACATCGGGGACCTGCTCCTTAGTTGCCGTGCAGGGCGAAAGCGCCGACGGCCGAGGGCATGGACGACAGGGCGATCAGTTGGCGGCTCATGGCGGTCAGCCGCGCTCGTGCCGCCGGTGAGGTGAGCCTCCGGCGACCGTCGTGGGTGCTGGTGAAGTCAGTGGGTACGGTGACGAGCTGATCGGGGACGGCGAGTCCTTTCAGGGCGCGTACGACCACCCGCAGGCTGTCGCAGACCTGGGTGGCGGAGAGGTTCTCGCCGTGCGCGAGGACCCCTACCGGCTTGCCCTGGACATGCGGGGTGTCCAGGTGGTCCAGGGCGTTCTTCATCGCTCCGCTGAAGGAGCCGTGGTACATGGGGGACGCGAGCACGAGCACATCGGCGCGGTCTGCGAGCGCCACGAGTTCGCGTGCGGCCGGGTCGGCGTAGTGCATGCCCCGGCCGTGGCGGGCCGCGTCCAGGATCGGCAAGGGCCGGGTCGCCAGATCCCAGATCCGGTTCGTCCCGCCCAGCTCGGCCAGGCACTCGGCGGCGGTGGCGACCGCCTCCCTGGAATGCGAACCCACACTCGGACTGCCGCAGATCAGCAGTGCTTCCGGACTCGTCATCGACGCCCCTTCTCTCGCGTGCCGTCTGCTGCCGGAACACCTTGCCCGCGCGGTGCCGGGGAGGCCGTCACCCGGACTCGTCACGGAGGCAGACTTACCTACCGGTAGGGAGTGTTGAAGGTCTCTGTCCGCTCGACGACGAGCGCTGTCACAAACAGGATCCCGGCGGATCCAGGAGCGTGATCAGAAAGCCCTTTTCGTCGCGACCAGGTAGCCACGACGGGCGGCGATGGCTCCGGCCTCGAACCTGCTGCGCGCGTTCATCTCGTCCAGCAGCCGGGCGACGGTACGGCTGACCGTGCGCTTCGACACCACCAGGCGGTGGGCGATCTGCTCGTCGGTGGAGCCGTTGGCCAGCATGCGCAGGACTTCCTGGGCGTGTCCCTTTTCCAGCGAGGGGTGGACGCTCACCGAGAACGGCTTCGCCTCGTCCCACAGGCCCAGGAAGAGGTAGTGCAGCATGCTCACGGTCTCGGGGCAGTCGGAAACGGTGGTGTTCTCCTCCCGGTCCCGGCCGGCGCTCCCCCCGTCGGCAAAGGAGCCGACAACGGCCGTGGTGTTGTCGACCACCGAGAGGGGGACGGGGACCTGTGCCGAGGTACGCACCTGGATTCCTGAGCGGGCCTGCCACTCCACGTAGGCGCGGACGTCGGGAAGGGCGGCGAGCCGCTCCTCCCAGATGACCGATATCCGTACCCAGCGCCGCAGAAGGTTCAACAGCAGCAGCCGCTCCCCCTCCCGTTCGACGGGGCTCATGGTCTCCCCTGAGCGGACGAGAACGAGTTCGTGCCGGGCCGTCGCGAGGGCCGAGCGGAACCTCCGGTCGGGGTGGTGGAGGGTCAGTCGTGCCGGGGTTCGTGGCGAGCGACTCGGTGCGGTTGCGGTGGYGTTCACTGTCATGCCGTACGGCCTCTTTCCATGGTGACGCGATGACGCGGTGACGCGATGACGGAAAGGCAG
>NZ_NGFN01000050.1 GCF_002148965.1 Streptomyces swartbergensis
CACCACCACAGCCCACAGCCAAACCCCACACAGCCGACGACTAATGAACGGCGTCGATGGAGATATYGGTAGGGTCGAAAACGCTGATGGTCGAGAGGGTGCAGGTGAGGCCGCTGTTGCCGCACTCGTTACGGGGCAGGTCAAGGGGCAGCTGCCCGAGGTTCCCGGCCAGGGCCCCGCTGCCGGAGACAGTCCCACCCGACGCCTGAGCACCGCCCACATTGGCACACGTGTTACCGAACGCGGCATTCCCCACACCCACCACGGCGTTGGCCGGTGCCGCACCGGCTGCCACCGCCCCCAACGCCGCACCCGCGAGCACCACACCCTTACGCCAAGACGGCGCCAACGTCACCGCAGCCACAAACAACATCCCCTCATCACAAGCGAAGACCGACGCGCAGCCTTCGCCCCACGCCATCATCGATCGCAGCCGGCATCTCCCGGCCGCGACCGGACCAACGACCCACGCCCAGAATCGACGCGGCCGTGAACCGGGCGTCACCCTCCCAGCCGAGCGCTTCGAAACCTCCGCCAGCACATGCCATGCCAGAGCACCGAGAACCACGGGCCCGGCCCCGGATTACCACCCAGGACGAAGAACAGGCATCGGGCACCCCATTACCACGTGCCCGTGACGATGCAGGTGAGGCCGCTGTTGCCGCACTCGTTGCGGGGCAGGTCAAGGGGCAGCTGTCCGAGGTTCCCGGCCAGGGTCCCGCTGCCGGAGACGGTCGCACCCGACGCCTGAGCACCGCCCGTATTGGCGCACGTGTTACCGAACGCGGCATTCCCCACGCCCACCACGGCGTTGGCCGGTGCCGCACTGGCTGCCACCGCCCCCAACGCCGCACCCGCGAGCACCACACCCTTACGCCAAGACGCCGCCAACGTCACCGCAGCCACAAACAACATCCCCTCATCACAAGCGAAGACCGACGCGCGGCCTTCGCCCCCACGCCATCAGCGGTCGCGGCCGGCATTTCCCGCCGCGACAGCACCAACGATCCACGCCCACAATCGACGCGGCCGTGAACCCGGTATCACTCCGCCGGACGCTTCGAAACGTCCGCCACCGACGAGGAGCATCCCCAGGACGACGGCAGGGCGATGGCGACGTTATCTAAGGGCCGAGGGGACCTCCCCAGGCCAAGGGCATGATCGGCGATGCAGGCATGTAAGGCACGTAGACGGAAGCCCGCACGCGGACCGCTGACCGGCCAGCCCCTCCTGTCTCCATCCCGTGCCGGCAGGCGCCCGCGATCCCTTGTCCCCTCAGGGTCTTGCGCACAACGCAAGTGGGGCGGGTCGAACGAGTGCAGACGCTCCCCAGGCGGCGTAACTGCGCATGCGGGCTCCGGGAGCGACCGATGTGCTGGACAGGTCCCTACCGTCGACACATGGAGACGACCAATGCGTATACGTACCATCGCCGCAGCCGCCGCTTTGGCGGGTGCCCTCGCGATCGGGGTGGGCACAACGGCCGCTCACGCCCAACCCGAACCCTTCGAACTCCCACTTCAGCAAGTCGGGGTGGAAGAGAGCGCGTTGGCCGCAAACCTGAGCGGGGACGTCCCTGCCTTCCCCTTCGGCCCGATGACGGAGGAGTCTCCGGGGCAGGAAGGCTGAGGAACCCGCCCGGTCGAAAAGGGCCACCCGGCGGCGCGGCGATAACGCCGGCGGGAACCGCGGAGCCTTCCCCCTCCCAGCCTCGCCCGGACCGCGAAAGCGCCGGGCCACCGGGTGGAGAGGGGGAAGGTGCCGGGGGCGCCAGGCAGGCGGCCGTCTCGGCCGATCCCGGCCGGGATCGCGCGTCCGTCTTCGAACGCCAGCGTACTTACCTGACGACCCTCAGATACTTGTGAGGCAGGCTCGAAACCGCCTCTGATCTCACACATGCCTGACGCTTCACCGCGACCCTGGATAACACCGGTGGCGACCCCAGCGCTCCCACCCGCACTCCCAACTACGGTGCGGGTCCCTCACCCACAAACGGCATCGACACGTACGTCTCGCTCCTTGGGTCTGCGATCTCAAGCGGACGGATCCGACGTTCCTGGCCGGTCGGCAGACACAGACGGACTTGCCCAGCGTTTCGCATGCCGGCCGCCAACCGTGCCGGAACGTGGTGCAGGATGCCGCCCCACATGCCCGTGCCCGGGAGGAACACACCCAGATCCGCCTCTACCGGAATCTGCTGATCTCCCACGATGAGCGTGGCGTCGATGAAGCGAAAGGGACCATCCATGGCACCAGCCTGGTCACAGCCGGAGACTGACCACATCCCTGCATAGCCTGGCCGTGCCGCTTCCCCACGTCCAGGCCAGGCCTGGATCGTTGGCGGTCTGCCCTCAGGGTGCATCTGTGGCCCGGGCTTCGTCAGCGACGCCGAGGCTGCTCGCGCCGCATCGCGTCGGCCAGTTGCCGGCGGGCCCCATCCAGCGCCGTGTCCAACTGGCGGGTGCCGGTGACCACACACAGCGTGTACGACGCGTCCTCAAGCTGGCGCCTGGTCTCGGCACTGCCACCGGACGCCAGGTGCCGCCTGAGCGTCTCGCAGCGTTCGACGAGCTCCCGCAGGAGCGAAGGGTGCGCCCTCAGCATGACGGACCGCCTCCGTCCTCGCCCGTTCGGACCTGCCTCCTTCACTCATACGGTCGCAAGCCTCGGCGCCCGCCGCACCCGGAAGCCGAGGGCTCCGCCTGATCACACATTCGGGATGCCACCGGCAGCCCGATTGCACGCTTGTGAATCGCGGTCGACGGCTGTGCACGCTGCGCACGGGCACGGCGTGGCTGCACCACTGGGAGAACGGTGCAGCCGGACGGGCGGTCCCGCAGACTGCGCAAGGTCCACGGGATGCCAAGGCGCCGTCGGGGAGCCGGGCCCACCGGCCCGCCCGTCCGTATGATCACCCTGCAGCCCATCCAGTTGCAGGCCGGCCGCGGCGCGCCAGCACCGCACCACCGGTTGCCCGAACAGCGCATACACGCTCACGCAGGCAGGTCACGCACCACGACGGACACCACCGCGAGAATCACGGTGACCGCCGCGATCTCGACTATCACCACGCGCCCGTTCCACGACGCCAGCCACTGCGTCCCGCATCCACCAACGACGGCATCGTTGTGATGATCGGAATCAGACGGGAGCCAGTACGTCCCCAGCAAGGCCGCAAAGGGCTCCACGTCACCGTCGCGAGCATCCACGCACTACCCAACGAACGATCAAGGGATCAGAAACAGCCTGTCAGAGGTCGTTTTCACCTGGACTGTCCGCGTATCCAGTGATTTTCAGGTCGCCGGGTTGTGATGCTTGCGCTGCTGGAGATGCGGGTTAGGTCTTGCTGGTCACGTGGGGTGGCAGGTGAGGCGGGAAGTGGCTTCTGTCTGTCTCATCCCAGGACACCCGGCCTCCACGGCCGGATGCTTCCGTTGCCGTCGCTGTGCGCCTGGGCGCACTCGGTCCGCGGCGGTACGCCTGAAGCATGCCGACGCGACGCCCCTATCCGAGTGATCTGTCCGATGCCCGCTGGGAGTTGATCGAGCCGGTGCTGGCTGCCTGGCGTTTCGAGCGCCGTGGCAGGGCCCTGGACTTCGGCCGGCCGCCGGAGCATGACCTGCGCGACATCATGGACGCGATCTTGTATGTGGACCGTACCGGTGTCCAGTGGCGTTACCTCCCGCACGACTTCCCGCACTGGAACACGGTCTACGGCTACTTCGCCAAGTGGGCGGACGAGGGCGTGTTCGCCCAGCTCAACGGCCTGCTACGGCAGCTCCTACGGGAGAAGGAAGGACGGGACGGCGAGCCGTCGGCCTGCGTGATCGACGCGCAGAGCGTGGGAAGCGGGACAGCCAGCCGCCGGCATTCTGCGCGGCGGCCTGTTCCTCTTCCTCCTGGCGCAGGCGCTCCTGCTCCTGGCGCTCGCGTTCGTCGGCTTCGGCCTGCTGCTCGGCCGCGACGGCCCGGTCCTGGCAGTCCTCGCACAGGTGCGGGTGCGACTGGCGCTTGCTCCAGTCCCGGGTGTAGCCGATCGCCTCCCACCGGGCGTCGGTGAACTTCTGCCCGCTTCTCTGCACTTCACTCGATCGGGCTGCGGTGTGGATCGCTGGGTCTCCTCGGAACGAGGTGGCGCGGCTTCGTTCAAGTTCCGCGACAGCGTTGACGGTGCTGTCGCGGAAAATGCGGTGGTGACTCTGGGACGCAGGGTGCGATCATGGGTTGGCCCAGTCTGCGACGTGTGAGGAAGCCGATCGTGATGTCAGCGGTTCCTGCCGATCCGACCGTGGTGCACCCGATGCCCGAGCAGCCTCGGGTAGTGCTGCTCAAGCCGCTGGTCACATCGCCGCTGATCGACGTGGGCGAGTTCTCCTACTACGACGATCCGGATGACCCGACCGCGTTCGAGACTCGCAACGTGCTGTACCACTACGGACCGGAGAAGCTGGTCATCGGAAAGTTCTGTGCGTTGGGTGAGGGGGTGCGCTTCATCATGAACGGCGCCAATCACCGCATGGGCGGCCCCTCGACGTTTCCCTTTCCCATCATGGGTGGCTCCTGGGCCGAGCACTTCGACCTGATCACAGGTCTGCCCGGCCGCGGTGACACTGTGGTCGGCAACGACGTCTGGTTCGGATACCGGGCCATGGTGATGCCCGGCGTCCGCATCGGTCACGGAGCGATCATCGCTTCCGGCTCCGTTGTCGTCGACGACGTCCCCGACTACGGCATCGTCGGCGGCAACCCAGCCAGGGTCATCCGCAGGCGCTTCGACGACGAGGACATCGCCCGCCTCCTGGCCGTCGCCTGGTGGGACTGGCCGGCCCAGCACATCACCGAGCACATTCGCACGATCATGTCCGGCAGTGTCGAGGATCTGGAAGCTGCGGCCCCGAAGCACCAGTAGGCCAACCTGGGCAAGTACCTCAGCGCCATCGAGTTTGCGAGCATCGCCTGCCTGCGGATCACGGCACCTCCTCGATCGGTGTACCACCGATGTCATCAATGGGGCTCGGCAGTAACCCGTGATCAGGTAGGGTCCTTGTCATGTCCTACATGTTCGTCCGCCTCCGGACCGCCTAAGACGTCTGCCGCCGCAGTCGCTCTGCGACCGGCGCCAGTCGAGGAACCCGCAGGAGACCACCGCGGTCTCACGACACTGCCCTGCGGGTATCGCTCGGCTCTGACCGTCGACGCGCACCCTTGCCGGTGAGCGCATCCACGTCGCGTGCTGCCCCTGGCTGCACGCGGTGGTTGACCGCTGCCACCGGCTTGCGTGCGCCCGGCCACTGAACCGCGATGCGCCTGGTGACAGGTGCGTCCGTTTCTCCTTCAGCTTCGGCGGCTCACCGCGCCGGCATCGGCCCATCAGCCATGCATGCCTGCCGCGCCGCCTACCGGACATTGGACTGACCCGTATGACATCTGCCTCCAGTAACGCCTCCCGTCCACGGCTGGCCCGCGATGCGAATACGACGTTCGTGCTCGTGCACGGCTCGTGCTCCAGTTCGTTGATATGGGCTCCTGTCCAGCGCGAGCTGGCGCTGCTCGGCCATCGCAGCTTCGCCGTCGATCTGCCGGGGCACGGCTTTGACGCGCAGTACCCGGCGGCCTACCAGGCCCCCCAGGACCTCGACGCGTGGGCGGCCGAGCCGTCGACACTGGCCGGGGTCACCCTGCAGGACAACATCGACATGGTCGTCGACGTCGTCCGACGGGTGGCCGAGCACGGGCCGGTGGTCCTGGTGGGTGCCAGCCTCGGCGGAACCACTATCACGGGGGTGGGCAACACGATCCCTGACTTGGTGAGCCGGCTCGTCTACATCTCCGCATGGTCGTGCGTGCAACGATCGAACCCCATCGAGTACATGCAGGAGCCCGAGTTCGGCGACAACCTGCTCGCCCCGCTGGCCGCGCTGAACGTCGGCAACCCCGCCGAACTCGGCGTCGGACGGGCCAACTACCGCACCGCCGACCCAAACCTGTTCGCCGCCGCCAAGGCGGCGATCATGGCAGACGGCACTGATGAGCAGTTCCGGGCCTTCCTCAACATCCTGCAGCCGGACGAGTCCCTGGCGGTGATGATGTCCGACGCACGCGGCCACGCCGACACCTGGGGCACAATCCCCCGCAGCTACATCCGCCTCGCCGACGACCGGACGCTTCCCGCGGCCATGCAGGACCGCCTGATTTCCGAAGCCGACGCCTTGACGCCCGACAATCCGTACGACGTGCATACCCTGACCACCAGCCACGTCGGGTTTCTGCTCAAACCGGCGGAGGTGGCCGGAATCCTCGACCAACTGACCGTCTGACCCCAGAAGGCACACACCACCAGCCAGAGCGTTTGAAGGGGGCAGCCAGCCAGATGCCCCCTTCAACGAAAATGGCCACCGGACGCCATAGGACTTCGCCTACGCCGATCCATCATCAACTGGATCTGCCCGTGTTCGGGGGATTGGGATACCGAGGTCGACGGTGGGGCGTCGGGTGTGGCGGTGGGCGCCGTCACGTTTGGCGCGGAGGAGCTGGAGAGTGAGGTCGAGTCCCTCGATCTCACCGGCCCAGCCCTCGGCTTTGGCGCGGGCCCGTCGGGTGATGAGGTCGGCTTCAAGGTCGTCGAGTCGGCTGATCATCTTCGGGCTGACCTGGAGCATGGGGCAGCGAACGCAGGCGTGTTCGTGCTGGCAGGGGGTGCCATACGGGCGGCCTCCCAGTCCTCGAACAGCTGGGCAGCACCTCCGGGTCCCGGTCGGGGTCGCGGTGCCAGTCGATGAGGGCCCGGGCGGCTGGGCGTTCGGCGTCGCAGGCCGGGCAGAGCCCCATCCACACACCAGTCCCCCACGGGCCGTTCCACTGCAGAAGGAGGTCACCTCCGCAGCGGGAGCACCTCCCCGCTCGTCGCCGCCGTGGCCCAGCTATGGCCACACATCACCACCGGCATGTCCCCGGCCTGTAGACAGCGCTTCCGCCGCCACCTGCACTGCCACCGAGACGCCTCAGGGCATGACGCTCAGGTATGAGACAACGCGGCGGGGGCCAGCGATCAGGAGCCCAGGGATAAGTGCGACAGCCACGTAGCACCATGGGCGCAGGACCTCGGGGGTCCCCAGGTGCGGCAGCAGTGGATGAACAGCCAGCGCAGCACCCAGAGCTGCGAGGATAACTACCACCAGGCGCAGGGACTCCTTGAGAGTCTCCCGGGTGATTGACAGCGGGACAACGTCGCGTAGGGCGTCATCGGGCAGCAGCGCGCTGACGCGTCCTTGGGCGTACTGCTCGCCAATGGTGATGAGTTTCTGGGCGATGTCGGGAAGCGCCATATCCGGTTCGATGTCGAGCCGGACAAGGTCTTGGCGAAGCGCACCAGCGACATGGGCAGCGTGCCGTTTGGCGGATGCGTGACGCGGAGAAGACGAGGCCATAGTCCCGACGGTTCTGTGCGCGCGTAGCAGGTCCCGCTCGATTCGACGGCATTGACGATCGAGGGTGCGCAGGAGAGAGGAGCGTGCCGCGCAGGGCTGTTCGTGGATGTCGGCGCATAGGACGGCCGCCCGCGCGGTTCTTACGGTGAGCCGATGACGCACGGACACTCCGCCAGCGCGTGTCCGCCGAAGAAGCCAGGCAACAGGTGCCCAAGGCACGGTGAGAACCACAATCGCTAAGTAGACGTTGACGAATATGGGGTCGGGGTCCTTACCGTTGATCTGCACAGACGTGGTTCCGGAGACAGCCGCGGACACAAATGGAGGAAGGAGCAATGCGAAGACCAGGATGGCGGCCACTAAGACGCCTTCCGCTAGGTCACTTCCCTCCGTGTGATAAGCCTGGAGGGCGACTCTCGTGTCCGGGACCTCCGCCTCTGACAACCCCAGGCGGGACGGTGCCTCCTCCAGATCACGGAGCGCCTTAGCCGCCGACCGTTCGGCCATACGCCGTGCAGAGTCCGCCATGTACTCACCGAGTGGATCCCTCATAGCGGCCACCAGGGTTCTCCTCTCCGCCTCGCTGCCACCGTGCCCGAGAGCATCATGCCCGCCGCTTCAGGAGCCGGGGCGCGCGGTGGCGGAAGCGCGGCGCGTCCTCTGCCCGGGGGGCAGGATCGTCCTGGTCGGGCAGGACTGGGACGCCGTCATGGTCGACTCTGATGATGCGGAGCTGACCCGCACGATCGTGCACGCCCGTGCCGGCCTCCTGGGCACGCCCCGCGCCGGCCGCCAGTACCGCAACCTGCTCCTGGACGGCGGCTTCAGCGACGTCACCGTCGAGGTGCACACCAGCGTGTTCACCGATCCTGCGACGCTGCCGTTGGCCACCATGCTCGCCGAGCGGGCCTGTACGAGCGGTGCCGTCGGCCGTGACCAGGCCGATGAGTGGCTCGCCGAACAGCGCCGACGCGCCGAGGCCGACCGCTTCCTCGTCGCCATTCCGTTCTTCGTGGCTGCCGCCTCCGCCTAGAGAGCGCGGGGTGCGGCGTAGCGGCGGTCGCCTGTCGGCGCGGGGCGGCGTCTGCGGCGACCGCCGCTGTCACCTCACGGCCCGTGGCCTCCGGGCCGCCCCGGAGGAGAGCCCCGGGGCGGCCCGGAGGCCACGGACGGTGAGGTGTTCCGGCAGGAGACCCGCTGGCCGTGGACCGTGGACCAGGCCCGCGCCCTGCGCGTCTCGCGCCGCCGGGGCTCCTGCCCGACGCGCCCGGCGGGCGATCCGGCTGATCCAGTGTCCGGCGACCCGGCGGGCGTGTCCCCGGCGATCCGGTGGATGCCCCGCTGGCGATCTAGCGGGTGGCCCCGGTGTGCTCCCGCACAGTCGCCGTCTCGCTCGCTGCCGTCCCGACCCCCGGCTCGGCGCTCTTCCTGGCGAACCCGCGCCGGCCCGGCAGGACCGCGAGGACGATCAGTGTTCCGGCGGCCATGATGATCCCGCCGATGAGGCTGGTCTGGGCGACGCCGTGGGCGAAGGCCTGCTGGACGGCGTCCACGGCGGCCTGGGCCTGCTGGGGCCCGGCGGAGGGATCCTGCGCGACCCGCTCCGCGACGGCCAGGCCACCGCCGACCGAGTCCTTGGCGATCTCCATCGCCTCCGCCGGGAGCCGGTTGCCCACCAGGTCGGTCAGCTCGTCCCGGTAGGCCGTGCCCAGCAGCGAGCCCAGCACCGCGATGCCCAGCGCCCCGCCCAGTTCGAGCGCGGTGTCGTTGACACCGCCGCCGACGCCCAGCTCGGACTCGGGGAAGGAGCCCATGATCGTGTCGGTCGCCGGGGAGATGGCCAGTCCGAGCGCGAGGCCCAGCATCATCAGCGGCGTCAGGAAGTCCCCGTACGTCGACCCCTTGTCGATCTGGGTGAGCAGGAACATGCCCGCCGTGCCGACGGTCATGCCGGTCACGACCATCACCTTCACCCCCAGCTTCGGGGTGAGCATCCCGGTCAGCGCGGACCCGAGGAACACCGCACCGCCCAGCGGCAGCAGCCGTACACCCGTGTCCAGGGCGCCGTAGCCGAGGACGAACTGCAGGAACTGCGTCGCGTAGTAGATCACGGCGAACATACCGAAGAAGAAGAACATCACCGCGAGCATCGAGCCGGTGAAGGGCCGCAGCGCGAACTTGCGGACGTCCAGCATCGGGTGCGGGTGACGCAGCTCCCAGGCGACGAAGGCGAGCAGACCGACACCGGCGACCACGGCGGCGGTGACGGGGCCGACGCCCCAGCCGGAGTGCGGGCCCTCGATCGCGGCGTAGATCAGGGAGCCGACGGAGACGATCGACAGCAGACCGCCGACGTAGTCGATCCGGCCCATGCCCTCCGCCTTCGACGGCGGCACCAGGGCGAGCGCACCGAACACGGCGAGGACGGCGATCGGCACGTTGATCAGGAAGGTCGAGCCCCAGGCATGGTCCTCCAGCAGCCAGCCGGAGACCAGCGGGCCGACGGCCACCGCCACCCCGGACGTCGCGGCCCAGGCGGTGATGGCCTTGGCCCGCTCGCTCCGGGGGAAGCTCGCCACCACCAGGGACAGCGTGGCCGGCATCACGACCGCGGCACCGACACCCATGATCGCGCGGGCCACGATGACCAGCGAGGTCTCGTCGACCACGCTCCCCATCACCGAACCACCCGCGAAGACCAGCAGACCCAGCACCAGCGCACCGCGCCGGCTGTACTTGTCGCCTATCGCGCCCAGCACCAGCATCAACGCCGCGTACGGAACGGTGTAGCTGTCGACGACCCACTGCAGATCACTGCTACTCAGGCCCAGGTCGGCGGTCATGTCGGGGGCGGCGACGATCAGCGACGTGTTCGCCATCACCGTGATCAGCAGGCTCAGACACAGCACGAGCAGCGCCCACCAGCGCCGCGCGTAAGGCCCCGTCATTTTCTCCACGGGGGTGTTCGCAAGGAAGGACATCAGTAGCTCCTGAAGGGGCCGGGGCGGACGAGCGGAGTCACTTGACTGCCCGTGAGGCGAGCGGGCGACGGGCTGAGATCTCCGGGCTTGCAGATCATCGTGTGGCCGCTTCTGGGCTTGTCTCGGCGATCTTCTGGAGGGCGGCGTCGGTGTCCGCGATGGCCAGCATCCTGTTGATGTCGGCGCCGGCCAGTGCGCCGGCCGCTGCGGAGGCCCCGACCTGGGCGACCGGATCGGTGACGTTGCCCGCCACCCACACACCCGGCACCTCGGTGACGCCGGCCACACCGGAGGCGAACCCGCGGCCCACCGGCAGGTCCCGCACCGGCAGGCCCAGACCCTCCAGACCCTGGGTACGGGCCTGCATCCGCGGGCCGACCGCCAGGACGCGGCGGGCAACGACCTGCCCGTCGGCCAGCCGCACCCCGGCGAGGGCACCGTCGGTGTCGTCGACGATCTCGGTGACGGGGGTGTCGATGACGCGGATGCCGCGGGCGGCGAAGCGGGCGCGGCTGTCCTGGTCGAGGTCGGTGCCGTGGGTGAAGTAGGTCAGGTCCTCGGTCAGCTGGCGGAACAGATACGCGTGGCCGATGGAGGCCGGACCGGTGGCGAGGATGCCGATGGGCTCGTCGCGCACCTCCCAGCCGTGGCAGTAGGGGCAGTGCACCACACTGTGCCCCCAGTGCTCGGCGAGCCCGGGCACCTCGGGCAGCGCATCCGTGACGCCGGTGGCCACCAGGACGCGGCGGGCGGTGATGCGGCGGCCGTCGGCCAGGGTGACGGTGAACCGCAGGTCCCCGTCCGCCGACGGGGCGGCCGACTCGGCGGAGACGACCTCACCGTGGACGACGCGTCCGCCGTACTGGCGCACCTGCTCCCGGCCCCGCCGAAGAATCTCGGACGGCGGGGTCCCGTCCAGGGCGAGCAGGCCGTGCACGGCCTCGGCGGGCGCGTTGCGCGGCAAGCCGCCGTCGATCACCACGACCGAACGGCGGGAACGAGCGAGGATCAGTGCACCGTTCAACCCCGCAGCGCCCCCGCCGATCACCACCGCATCGACGGTCCCCTCGGCCAGTACATCGCTCGCGTCCGCAGGAGTGGTCACAGCCACGGCCTCCTGCCCTTCCTTGTCAGACATGGTTCGGTCAACCCTTCGAGTTCCGGGTGGTTGCAGGGGGCAGCTGTTCAGGAAGCCGACGATGTGGTCGGCGACCGTCTTGGGCTGTTGTGGAGAGTCCGGTCCCGGTTTGCTTGGGACGGCCTGGAAGGCGTCGCAATGCCGGGCAGCGCGGAGGAGTTCAAAGGCATGGATTGCCCTCAATCGCGCCAGGCGTGCACGCGGCCTGTCCGGCGAGCTCAGGACCGTTGTGTACTGGACAGTCAGAAACCTAGGCGGTTCTGTACTGGATTGTCAAGCACGACAGGTCGACCCTCGCTCACCACGACGATGCCCGGAACGTCCAGTTTGGGCTTCTAGGTGATCACGGGCTTGGCCCACAGCAGCAAGGCACCGATCAGGGCGGGGCCGCGAAGGCAGCGTTCACGTACATCACCCACCGCCACGACGCCCCGAAGAAGGTGGATCCCGAGCTGAGGGCCCGAGCCGTCCGGCTGGTGCTGTAGACCGTGCCGAGTACCCGACCAAATACCGCGGCGGCGGTGCTGACGGTGTCCAAGCAGGTCAAGGTAGGCAGAAGTCGTTGGGGCGCTGGGTCGCCCAGGCCGAGATCGACGGCGGCGAGGCGCCCGGGGTCACGATCGAGGAGAACGAGGAGATCCGCCGGCTGCGGGCGGTGAACCGTCGGCTGCGTGAGGACGTGGCGATCCTGGAGGCGGCCACAACTTTCTTCGTCGGGGAGCTCGACCCCCGCAACGGCTGAGGGTCGCCTTCATCGACGAGCAGCGTTCACCTGACGGTTCTGACCGACCGGGTTGACGGTCGCATCGCTGGGACGTCGGGGACGACCTGAAGCGCGCGCGGGGCGGCGAACCGATGTCGGTCGTCAACCTGCGGGGGGAGGAAGCAGCCGTCGTCGGCACCGTGAAGCTGCAGCAACGGAATCCTGACATCCGCCACTGACAGCCCTGGTCGGCCAAGGTCAGCGCAGCGTGTCCGCCCAGTTCGCCGGCACGCGCCCCGCCGGTCCCGGCGTGGGCTGGTCGGCGGGGTGGGCGTCCGGGGGAGCCAGGGCCGGACCGGAGTCGTAAAGCTCGGACGTCTCGAAGTTCCAGAACCAGGCCTCGCCCGGCTCGTAACTGCGGATCACCGGATGGCCGGTGTCCCGGAAGTGGCCGGTGGCGTGCTTGGCGGGTGAGTCGTCGCAGCAGCCGATGTGGCCGCATTGGGCGCAGCGCCGCAGGTGGAACCACCAGCCGCCGTTGGCGTCGCACTCGACGCAGCCGGCCCCGCTGGGCGGGACGCTGGGTCGATTCCGGTGTCCTTGGTCATGACGGCTCCTGGGCCGGGTCGGGGACGGTATCGGGCTCGGGGTCGGTGGCGGTGAGGGGGAGCAGTACTTGGAAGCGGGTGTCGCCGGGTACGGACTCGACTTTCAGGTCGCCGTGGTGCTTGTTGACGACGATCCGCCAGGAGATGTCGAGCCCCAGCCCGGTGCCCTCGCCCACCGGTTTGGTGGTGAAGAACGGGTCGAAGATCCGGCCGCGGATCTCGGCCGGCACTCCCGGGCCCGTGTCGCGGAACTCCACCAGCAGCCGGTCGTGCACCACCGCGGTGCGTACGGTCAGCGTCCCTTCGCCGCCCGCGCTCTTGATGGCGAAGACTGCGTTGTCGATCAGGTTGGTCCACACCTGGTTGAGTTCGGCCGGGTAGGCCGGAATCCTCGGCACCGAACGGTCGTACTCCTTCACGACCTTGACCTGTGGACCGATCTTGCCCGACAGCATCAGCAGCGTGCTGTCGAGGAGTTCGTGGACATCGGCGACCTGGTAGGGCGCGCGGTCCAGCTGCGAGTACTGCTTGGCGGCGTCGACGAGGTGCGAGATACGGGTGGTGGAGTCCTCGATCTCGGACATCAACAGCTCGGTTTCGACCGTGTAGGTGAGGCACTCGATGACAGTCTGCAGGATTTCCTGCTCGTCGACGGCCGCCGCGATCTGCTTCAGCCAGCCGACGTCGAGACCGCCCTGCACGAAGGTCGGCGCGATCTGCCAGCCGTTTGGGACACCGTGGTCGTCGAGCCAGTCGGCGAGTTCGTCCTCCCGGTCGGACGCTGCGAGCGGGCTCAGTGCCGGCGCCTTGGAGACCCGCTCGGCCGTACGCTCCTGGAGATCGAGCACGGCCTTCAGGGCGTCGCCGTGGTACGGGCCCGAGGCGATGGCGCTGAGCTTGTGGCGCATGTGCGCGGCCCGGTCTCTGAGCGACGAGGTGGCCCGTACGGCGGCCGCGGCCGGGTTGTTGAGCTCATGGGTGAGACCCGCGGACAACGAGCCCAGTGCCAGCAGCCGTTCGCGCTGCCCGACGGCCCGCTGAAAGGTCTGCGCGCCGAGGAAGAGCCCCTCCAGGAGATGGACCGCCATCGGAAACCACTCGTGCATGAAGTCCGCGAACGATTCGGCGGGCAGGACGAAGAACCGCGTCGGCTCCGACACCCGCACCGAGTTCATGTACCGCTGCGGTTTCCCGTCCCCGACGTACGCCCGCACGGCCCCCGCATACACCCCTGGCTGGGACGTGCGGCTCACCTCGATGTCGTCGCTGCCCACCCGGCGCGACATGACGACCGTGCCCTCGATCATCACGTAGAAGCAGGCCGCCGGGTCACCTTCGGTGAACACCGGCCCGGGGTCGAACAGTTCGACCCGTCCCTCGCTGCACAGCCTGTCGATCTGCTCGGCGTTGAGCTTCTCGAACAGGAACAGCGAGCTGATCTCCGCCGCGCTGCACGGCATCAGCCGCCCGCTCACGACTGCTCCCGATACCGGTGTACGAGCATCACGGCCATGGCTCCCTCTCCGACGGCGGACGCGACCCGCTTCGCGGACTCTGCGCGCGCGTCTCCGGCGACGAACACGCCGGGGATGTTGGTCTCCAGGTGATACGGCGGCCGGTCCAGCTCCCAGTCCGACGGCGGCCGCCCGTCGGCGGTCAGATCGGGCCCGGCCAGGATGAACCCGCGCTCGTCCCGCAACACCGTGCCCTCCAGCCAGTCGGTCAGCGGGGCCGCGCCGATGAACACGAACAGCCACTGCGCGTCGACGAGTTCGGTCTGACCGCTCGCCGTGTCCCGCAACGTCAGCTGTTCCAGGTGGCCGTCGCCGTGCGCGGCCTCGACGACCGTGTGGGCCCGCACCGAGATGTTCGGCGACTCGGCGATCTGCTGGATCAGATAGTGCGACATCGACGCGGTGAGGTCCGCTCCGCGCACCAGCAGGGTGACCGACTTGGCGCCCCTGGACAGGTACATCGCCGCCTGCCCGGCCGAGTTGGCGCCGCCGACGATGTACACGTCGTGGCCCTGGCAGGCGGCGGCCTCGGTGAGCGCGGACCCGTAGAACACCCCGCGGCCCGACAACTCGTCGGCACCCGGAGCCTCCAGCTGCCGGTACGACACACCGGTCGCCAGGATCACGCTGTGCGCCGCGATCTGCGACCCGTCCGAGAAGCGCACGGTGCGGGCCGCCCCGTTGATCTCCAGACCGGTCACCTCTCGCGCGGTGAGGATCTCGGCCCCGAACTTCGCCGCCTGCCGCCGGGCCCGGTCGGTGAGCTGGCCGCCGGACACCCCGTCCGGGAAGCCCAGATAGTTCTCGATCCGCGAACTCTGCCCCGCCTGCCCGCCGGTCGCCGACCGCTCCACGAGCACCGTACGCAGCCCCTCCGAGGCCCCGTACACGGCCGCGCCCAGCCCGGCAGGGCCGCCGCCGATGACGACCAGGTCGTAGAAGTCGGCCATGGGTGTCGTCGCCAGCCCCACGTGCGCGGCCAGTTCGGGCACCTCCGGCTCGACGAGCGCCGTACCGTCCGCCGTGACCACCACCGGCAGCCGCTGCCCGTCCTGGCCCGCGGCCGCGAGCAGCCGCTGCCCCTCGGGCTCCTCGGTGGAGTACCAGCGGTACGGCACCTGGTTGCGGGCCAGGAACTCCCGCACGTCCGACGAGCGCGCCGACCACCGGTGACCGACCACCTTGGTGCTCGGCACCGGCCGGAAGTCACTGCACCGCCACGCCTCCAGCAGGTCGTCGAGCACCGGGTAGAGCTTCTCCTCCGGCGGGTCCCACGGCTTGAGGAGGTAGTGGTCGAGGTCGACGACGTTGATCGCGTCGATCGCCGCGTTCGAGTCCGCGTACGCCGTCAGCAGCACGCGGCGGGCGCCCGGATACACGTCCATGGCCTGTTCGAGGAACTCGATGCCATTCATCTGCGGCATGCGGTAGTCGGCGAGGATCACCGCGACCAGATCACCGCGCAGCTTCAGCTCCCGCAGCGCCTCCAGCGCGGACTCGCCGGACTCCGCGCGCACGATCCGGTAGGACTTGCCGTAGCGCCGCCGCAGGTCACGGGCGACGGCACGGGAGACTCCCGGGTCGTCGTCCACGGTCATGACGACGGTGCGCGCAGCGTCCAAGAGCGGTCGGACGGGAGATGCTGATGCTGGATTCGGTGTCTCTGGTTCGGACATGTGCGTCTCCTCGGGCGCCGCCCCGTACTGCGGGGTCAGCCGGCCAGTCGGTTGAGCTTGCGGATCTGTCTGTCGAAGGCGCGCGAGGGCACGATCCGGCGCAGGACGCTGACGCGTTTGGCCATCGAGCCGGCGGTGTACCGGAGCTTGGGCTTGGAATCGGTGGCGGCCGCGACGATCACCTTCGCGACAACGTCCGGGTCGTCGGCGTTGCGCACGGCCGTGGCCAGCACGTCTCGGGAGACCTCCCGCTGTGCGGCGTAGACCGGCAGGGGCGAGTCGGGTGCCATGCTGCTCGCCTCGAAACTCGTGCTTGTATAGGCCGGCTCGACCAGCAGCATCCGGACGCCGTGCTCGCGAAGCTCGTGGTCCACGGACTCGGAGTAGCCCTCGACCGCATGCTTGGCGGCTGCGTAGACGGCCATGAAGGGGGCCGGGATCAGACCGAGTACCGAGGAGATGTTGACTACGCGGCCACTGCCCTGGGCGCGCATGTGGGGCAACACCGCCTTTGCCATCCGCATCACGCCGAAGACGTCGATGTCGAAGACCTCCATGGCCTGGCTGATCGAGCTCTCCTCGCCGGCGCCGACCGCGCCCACGCCTGCGTTGTTGACCAGGACGTCGATCCGACCGAACCGCTCGATCACCTCCCCGACCAGCGAGCGGACCGACTCGTCGCCGGCCACGTCGAGATCGAGGAACGTCACCCCGGCGAGCGGCTCGACCTTCGCCGCATTGCGGCTCGTGCCGACCACCGCGAAGCCGGCGCCCACCAGGGCGAGCGCCGCCGCCCGCCCGATCCCGGAGGAGGCGCCCGTCACGAGGGCCACTCGGGGAGCTGTCTGCATGGTGGTTCCTTCGGTTGCGGGCATGACTTCGTCGGGTGCTGTGCGGGGTCGCCCGCGCTGAGGCCGACACGGTCCGCACCGATCCTGCAAGCCCGGACCAAGCCTGTCCGGCCAGCTCAGGACGTTTATTTACTGAACAGTCCGAAACCTAGGCGGTTCTGTACTGAGTTGTCAATATGGGCCGATCGGCTTTACCTTCTTTGTATGGCCAGACCACGAAACTTCGACCGCGACCACGTCCTCCATGCCGCCGAGCGCCAGTTCCGCACCTCGGGCTACAACGGCACAAGCGTCGACGACATCAGCGCCGCCACCGGCCTGGGCCGCGGCAGCCTCTACGGCGCGTTCGACGGCAAGCACGGCGTGCTACTGGAGGCGATGACCGGCTACTTCGCCCGGCTGGCGCAGGGTCCGCGGAAGATGCTCGCCGGACCGGACGAGGGCGCCCTGGAACGACTGCACGCATACCTGCTCCGCGCCGTCCACGGGGTGCCACTCGCCGCCGACGTACCCCCCGCCTCTGACCGGGCAGGGGCGGCCTGCTTCGCCGCCAAGATGGCCCTGGAGATCGGCGCCTCCGACGCCGAGGTGAAACGCCTGGCCAACGACTGCTTCTCCGTGGTCCGGGCGGCGGTGGCCGAGTGTGTGCAAGCGGCACAGCGCAACGGCGACATCGACCCCGACGCGGATCCCGACGACCTTGCGTACCTTCTGCTGACCATCATCCGCGGGACCGATGTCGTAGGCGCGTACGGCCACAGCCCCGACCGCCTTACCTCGATCGCGGAGAGCGCGTTCGCCTTGCTGCCTCGCCCGCGCCATCGCTGAGAAGAGGGCTGACCTGCCTCGTTGCACAGGCATCTGATGCGGTCGGCCCACTTCGACGCCGCAGAGGCCCGGCCCGCAGGTTTACGCGCCGCCGAGCTTGAACTGCACGGCCAGTCGCCGAACGCCTCGCCGCCAGCAGACGGTGGTACTTCGGCCGCCGCCTGGAGGGCAGCTACAGAAATGCCCACCAATCGCTCAACCATTCCGCAGGTTCGCATACCCACGTTCGCCAGTACTCCGGGAAGCGCTCGCCCGCTCGTCGAAGGTAGCCGTCGCGAAGTACGCCTGGTCCGGCCGGGAGCGCCTTGGCCTGCTGAGGGTCAGGGACGACGTCATCGTCCTACACGCGATGCGCTGGCCAGACGAGATCCGCGATCCCTCCGAGCTGCTCCCGCCCCCGGTCGAGCTGACCGACGAGGAGATCGACAGCGCGCTCGCCCTCATGGACACCATGAGCCGCGACGACCTCGACGATCCCGAATTCCGCGACACCTACACCGAGGCCCTCTCGCAGATCCTCGAAGCGAAGCGGGAACACCGCGAGCCGCCGAAGCTGGAAGAACCGGAGTCGAAGCCGGGCCAGATCGTCGACCTGATGGCCGCCCTGAACGAGTCCGTGCAGCAGGCCCGGGCCTCGCGCGGCGAGGACGCCGACGTCCACGAGCTGCCGAAGAAGAAGACCGCGAAGAAGCAGCCGGCCAAGAAGGCCGCCGCGAAGAAGACCACGAAGAAGGCGGCGGCGAAGAGAACGTCCGGGCGCCGGCCGCGCAGCGCCTAGTCCACGATGCCGAGCGCTGTGTCCGGCCTGCACTTCGTACACGCCGGCACCTGATGGCGTAGCGCGTCGATGGCCTGCGCCCTGGTCGCCGGCTTCGCCCGCTTGCCCGGGTCCCAGCACTCACCGGTGTGTACGGCGACGATGTTGTTGCGGTCCAGGCCACGCTCGATCAGCCACTCGGGCGCAGGTGGGCGCTGCTGTTCGCCGACGCGCCGCTCAGCCTCGCGGCGTTCTTCGTCGAGGATCCACTTGCGGGTGCGGGCCAGGTCGCGCTCCTGTACGCGCTCCAGGAAACGGAGCAGCGCGAGTCGCGACGCCACCCCTGAATCGTTCATACGTTCTATTCTATGATCGTGGCGCCACACAKCCCACCCCACCCCGCGGAGCRGGCATGAACCACGAGGAGGCCGCCCGCAAGCTGGGCGTCGRMSCGGCCTCCCTCWCCCCTGCCCCGCCCGCGCCYCGCTTCGCCCAGACCTGGGCKCGGATGCAGCAGGAGCCGCCCTGCTCAGCCTGCGGCCAGCCGTCCCGCACCAGYGGCGTGATCCACGATCCGGACCAYGGGCCCCGCTGGYTCGACCGATGCCGGGAGTGCTTCCTCGCRACGCCGCCRACACTSCGTGTGCCGCCRGCRCGGTTCCTCGAGGAGCTGCGCGATGCCGCGGCCGACGCGCGGCTGCCGCTGCGCACGTACACCGACGAGGGCGGGTGGGACGGTGAGTGACGTGGACGACGAGCGCTTCCACCTCATCCTGACCGCGGGCGGTCGGCCGGTGATGCATGGCTGGTGGGGCAAACAGCCAACAGCCGAGCACCAGTACCTGTCATGGATCGGCTCATGGGGCAGCATCGACGGCGCCCGGATCGTTCTGACCGAGCGCGCCGACGACGGCGAGCGGGTGCTCGCGAGCTGGCCGGAGGGCTCGTAGGTCAGCCGCCGGCCACGAGGTCCGGGTGGCGTGCGGCCTTCTTCACGTCCGCCTCGACCTGGTGGCGTGCCGTGCCCTGCTCCTTCGCGTGATCGGTGACGGCGGCCTGGATGTCGCGGGCGGCGTCGAGCCAGGTCTGCCACGCGGTACGACAGGTAGTGCACTGCTCGTCGGTCCAGTCGTTCACGGTCGGCCGACCGTACTGGTCCTGGAGCCGCTGGACCTGAGCGTGCGCCTCGTCGGCGGTGCACTGCATCGTCACGAGTTCTTCGAAGGTATGTGCCACGTGCAGGGATCCTAAGGTGCACACGCACCCGGCCACGGGACCAGTACGGCATGCGCGATCGAACCCGAATCATCGTGTCAGGAGCGAGTCTTCCGACGGCCTAGGAAGGCGAAGACCGCCAGAACCACTCCGCTAACTGCGGCGATCACTCCAAGTGCGATCGGCACAGCATCGCCAGTAACGGTTCCTGCAACGCACGCACAAATCCCTCCTACGATCAAAACCGCAGAAAAGATTCGCACTCCTCTTATTGCGTCATCCATCGATGCACCCTTCCGCCGCATTCCACCACCGCTCCCTCCGCATTTACAAGAAAATCTTTGGGCCGGGAAGGAATTCCCGGCCCAAAGCGATCTACGGGGGCCGTAGTCCCGTATCTAGCTATTCTTCACGTGTTACCCGTAGGTGAGGATGTCCGCTCCGTAGTAGCCTGCGGCACCTCCAAGCGCGCAGCTGCCGACTACGGCAGCGCCAGCGCCTACAGCACTGCCGACTCCGCCGCCGACCACGCCACCGACCGCGGCGGCGTATGTGATGACTCCGGTCTCTGCCGCAGCTCCGACTCCCGCCACGCAACCTGTGACGACTCCGAAAACGTCGCTGCCCTTATCGAGTACGTCGGAGAAGCTGAACAGTCCGGTGGGGTCGCTGTTGTTGATCGGGTCTCCGCCCGCATACAGATACGGGTTCTTCTCCTGTCCCGACGGGTCGGGCTGGGTGAAGCGGCCGAGCTGCGGGTCGTAGTAGCGGTGGCCCATCTTGTACAGCCCTGTGGGGTCGTGGTAGGCGCCGCTGTAGCGGAACGGCTGCGGCACCGCCTCTGTCGGCGTCGCTCGCGGCAGGCCGGTGGGGCCGTAGGCGTAGGTGTGCGTGCGCTTGCCCGCGTCGTCGACCAGGCCGAGGACGTTCCCGGTGGCGTCGGTGAGGTAGTAGTAGGACTTCCCCCCAGTCGTCATGGAGTTCAAGGTGCCCGCCGGTTCGCGGATGAATCCGGTGTCGACGCCGTTCGTGGTCGTGGAGGCCAGACCGAGTGCGGTGTGGTGGAACCAGGTCGAACCCAGCTTGGTGCGCTCGGAGTTGGTCGTGCCCGCGTGGACCAGGTCGTAGGACTTGCCGCCCGCGGTGATGCCGGACAGTTGGCTGTAGTCCGTCCACGTCTCGTTCGTGCGGGCGGCGCCGCTCGCGCCGGCGGTTTCGTTGCCGAGCTTGTCGTAGGACCAGCCTGTGGTGGTGCCGTTCTTGCCGGTCAGTTCGCTCGCGTCGTTGTAGGAGTAGGTGGTGCCGCCGGGGCAGGCGTTCTTGGTGCCGTCCTGGGAGGTGAGGTTGCCGGCCTTGTCCCAGCAGTACAGCCACGACGCCTTCCGCGCGCCCGCAGAGTCGGCTTCCAGGGCGTAGCGCAGGCGGTCCTGGGAGTCGTAGTCGTAGGTGGTCTTGTACTTGGTGAGGTTGTCGGTGCGGGTGCGGATCTTGGTGGTGTCCTTGCCCGCGGTGTTCTTGTAGCTGTAGGCCAGGTCGATCAGCGTGGCCGTCCCAGAGGTGGTTTTGATGCCTTCGGGGCGCCCGTTGTCGTCGATGTCGACAGCTTGGGTGGTGCCGCCGGGGTAGACGGTCTTGGTGCGCTTGTCGTTCTCGTTGTAGTCGAAGTCGGTCTTCTTGCCGTCCGGGGCGGTCAGGTAGTCCAGGCGCCCGGCTTTGTCCCAGGTGTAGTCGGTCTTCCCGGTCGGGTCGGTGTAGTAATCGACGTCGCCGCCCGGGGTGTAGGCGAGGGCGGTCTGGGCGCCGTTCTGCAGGGTGCGGACGCTTTCGCGGTTGAGCTTGTCGTAGTCCCAGCCCGTGGTGCCGGAGGCGTCGGTGCGGGACTTGACGTTGCCGTCACCGTCGTAGGAGTAGGTGACCGTGGCGTTGGTGGAGGACATCTTCCTCACGCGGTCGCGGTTGTCGTAGGCGTAGACGGTCTTGATGCCGCGGCCGTCGGTGACGGTCTCCACCCGGCCGAGTGCGTCGTAGGTGTACTCCGTTTTGCCCAGCGGCGCCGGCGGGCTGACCGTCTCGAGGTTGCCCTTGTCGTCGTACGCGAACGAGGTGACCTTGCCGTTGCCGTCCTTCGCGGTGCAGCGCTGGCCTTCGAAGCCGCCGCACTTGGGGGTGGCTTCGTTGTAGGTGTACTCGCGGGTCCCGCCGGCCGTGCCCGAGGTGGTCACCGACATGGTGTTGCCGTTGGTGTCGTACTTGAAGGTGTCCTTGCGGCCGTCCGCGCTGGTGAAGTCGTTCGGCAGATCGGTGCCGGCGATTGTCTGGTATTCCGTCACCGAAGCCGTCGCCCCGAGCGGGAGGCGTTGGGAGATGGCGTTGTTGCGGTCGTCCCAGCCGTAGGTGGTGGTGTTGCCGCCCGTGCCGTCCGTGCCCGAGCCCATCGCGTCGATCGCGGTCTGCAGGAGATGGTTGGTGTACTTCGAGTGGCGGGAGTGGTCCAGGGGGTCAGTGACCTTCGTGACTTCGCCGTCCGCGTTGTGCAGGTACTTGGTGGCGTCCCCGTCGGGGTCGGTCACCGTGGTGGTGCCCGCGTCGGAGGGGGTGGCGGCCGTGTAGTCGTAGCGCCAGGTCGGACCCGTGTGACCAGCGCTCGATGACTCGGTGGCGCGCTGCATGGAGGAGACGCGGTTGTGGGCGTCGTAGGTGAACAGCGTGATGGTGCCCTCGGGGGTGGTCACCTTGGTCAGGCGGCGTGAGGAGTCGTACTCGTAGGTGGTGGCCTTGCCGTCGGTGTCGGTGACCTTGGCCAAGTTGCCGGAGGCGTCCAGGTCGAAGACGGCCGTGCGGCCGGTGTGGTCCTTGGCCTGCCACTGGCTGGGGTCCGTCTTGACCAGGTCGATCCAGCGGCCCGAGCGGGTCTCGGTGAGCTTGAAGCCCTTGTGCTCGCTGCCCTCGTCGTGCTGGTCGACGGTGATCACGCCGTCGTTCTTGTCCGTGACCATGGTCAGCGTGCCGTGCTCGTTGAAGGTGTCACGGTTGCCCGACTTGCGGTCAGTCAGGGTGTAGGTGCCGTCCGCGTTCTTCTTCAAGTCCTTGGAGTAGCCCGTCGGCGTGGTGTAACCACCGGCGGAAGTCTCCTTGAACCGCAGCGTGTTGCCGGTGGCGTCGAAGACGACCACCTCCCCGTCACCGACCTGGAGGTAGCGCTCGTAGGCCTGCCACCAGCGCTGCGACACCTTCCCCCACGGCGCCTCGAGGGAGTTGTACGTCCGCGTCAGCTGGAGCTTTTGGCCGACACCGGCGATGTCGAAGTCGGTCGCGGCGAGCATCAGGTTGCCGTTGGAGACGTTCACCCGCGCTACCAGCGCATCATTCAGACGCGTGTCGATGATCCGGTGCCAGGGCACCTCGCCCTGCCCCTCGGGAACGAACGGTGTGGCCTCGGCAGCGGCCGTCGCACGCTGGGCGCCGGCCTTGCCACTCGTACGGGCCTGCTGCGCAGCCCGCCAAGCGGCGACCTCCGCCGACGGCTTGGCCTCCGCCTCCGACTTCGGCGCCTTCACCGACCCGGCCGGTGTCACGGGAGCCTCCACCTTCGTCGGCCTGGTCCATGGACTGGCCGGCTCCGGTAACTCCGGCTTCGGCGGAGCCGCCAGCCCCGGTGTCGCAGTGACCACCAGCGCGGCAGTCGTGATCGCGGACACGAGAACGGTTCTGCGTGTTCTTCGGGCACGCCGCAGCGACGTGCTTCCCGCACGTGAATGCATCAGCTTCCCCCACGGAAGTCAGACAGACAGTCAGAACCGGTGACCCGCACGGTCACCTCGACCACACAAGCTGTCACAACTTGCACACAAACCGACGGGCCGTACCCCGCAACACCCGTCTCATGCGGGCCGGAATCAGCCCCGCCACTTCGATGGAATGAATAAGGACAATGTGGTGCAACTCGCCGGCACAAGCAGGAGGGGCCTTCTGTGCCGCTCCCCATCCCAGGATCACACCGACGGAAAAGCTTCAGCTGGCCTCAATCAGCACATCGCACGCGCGACCGATAATTCTTCGGTCGCGGCGGCTCCCCGCTGCGCCAGTGGTTTATGGCCCTGGTGACAAAGCGGTGGGCCTCAGGAGCGGTCCCGACACGGTCGTGTGAACACTTCGCGCAACACCTAGCGCAACCCGGGGACTTTGGTCGCCGGTCGCTATGCCCGGGCCCTACTCGGTCGGGTGAAGACGCCGGGATCGGAGAACTTCTGCGCACGCCGGCGCGTAGTGCCGTGCATGAGGCAGATCAATGAAACGCACGTGGCAACGCCGGGCCTGGCCGTGGTGGAGGTCGCGGCCGCCGATGACGAAACCGCCTTCGCCGTCCAGGAACTGCTGCAGACGATCAGCGGGCGTTGCCCAGCCGAGCGTCTTGCGAGGGCGGCTGTTCAACTCGGCCGCTACCGCATCAAGGTGCTCACGAGGATGGACCGAAAGGTCGGTGCCCTTGGGAAAGTATTGCCGCAGCAGGCCCTTGGTGTTCTCGTTCGAGCCGCGCTGCCACGGGCTGCCGGGATCGCAGAAATAGATCGGGACGTTGGTGGCGATGCTGAAGCCGTGGTGAGCGGCCATCTCGGTGCCCTGGTCCCAGGTCAGAGACCATTTTAGGTGGGGTGGCAGGGCGTTGACGGCGGCGATGAGGGCGTCGCGTACGGCTGCGGAGTTGTAGCCGTCGGGCAGGTGGACCAGCATCAGGTAACGGGTGCTGCGGTCGACCAGGGTGGCGATCGCGGAGTACTTCTTGCGGCCGAGGATCAGATCGCCTTCCCAGTGCCCGGGCACAGCCCGGTCAGCTGCCTCGGGCGGCCGCTGGCTGATCATGACCATGTTCTTGACTGCACGGAAGCGCCGCCGGTCGGCCAGGCGGCGAGGGCGTCGCCTGGCACGTCCAGTGCGCAGAGCCTGGGTCAGTTCGCGACGGAGTTCAGCGCGACCTTGGGTGTAAAGGGCCTGGTAGATGGTCTCGTGACTCACGTGCATGTCCGGCCGATGGGTGAAGCGTCTGCGCAGAGCGTGGCAAATCTGTTCAGGGCTCCAGCGCAGAGTCAGATGCGACTGGATGAAGTCGTGCAGTTCCGGGTTCTGTCCAATCTTCCCGGTCTTGGGACGAGGCCGGCGGGCGTCCGCGCGGCGCTGGGCGCTATAGGGCCGGTAGTGCCAGCGACCGTCAGCCAGGGCGGTGCCATTGCGGCGGACTTCGCGGCTGATCGTCGACGGGCTTCGGCCCAGCTCGGAGGCGATCGCCCGGATGGTGGCCTTCTCCCGCAGCCGGTCGGCTATGTGGACGCGGTCCGCTTCGCGCAGATAGCGCGAGGGTTCAATCGGTTCAGCGACGGGTGCCGCGTTGATCGGTGGATATGCCTTGATCCGACCCGAGGCACCTCGTCCGTTGCGCCATCGCTCGCCCGTGCGGGTGCTGATGCCGACGGTGCTGGCAGCCTCGGCAAAGCTCATTCCTTGATCCACAAGCAGGAAGTATGTCTCCCGTTCTTGGACCAACGGCTTGTTGCCCTGGGACCTTCGGATCCCACGAAATTCGATGTCCACTGCCACCTCTGGGCTGAGGTGTTGCAACGACCGTTAGAACCCAGAAGCAGAGCTCGACCTTGTTCTTCTTTGCCCAGCATCGGATCTTGTCGCCGGTGTGGGCGGAGAAGTTGTCCAGGATCACGTAGATTGGGGCGCCGTCGGGGCGGGCGGCACGGATCGACTTCAGGGCCGCCCAGCTGTTGACGGTGCCTTTGCGGCGGTGGTTGACGCCCCAGAGGGTGTCGTCGCCGATCGAATAGCAGCCGTGGAAGTAGGTCACGCCGTGGGTGCGGTGGTAGGTCGCCGACACCCGGTCCGGGCGGCTGCGCTCGGCCCAGCAGGATCCTGCCGTGGGGCGGATGCCCAGCGGGCCGCACTCATCGAAGGCAAAGAGGCGATCAGGGAAGTGCTCGATGACGTGCTCGATCCGGTCGAGCTTGGCGTCCCGCTCAGGATCGGTGGACTCCTTCCAGGTCTTGGTGCGCTGGAAGGTCACCCTGCGGCGGGCGGGCAGGCACCGCAGCGCCTCGCGGCCGATGCGGATCGCGCGGCCGTGGACGCGGCGCAGGTAGGCGACCAGTTTGCGCAGTGACCAGCGGGTGAAGGGCTGGCCGAGCTTGCGCGGGCGGGTGGTGGCCGTCTGGATGACGAAGTCCTCGTCGTCACGACTGAGCAGGCGGGGACGGCCTCCCGCCCACTGAGGGTCCAGACAGGCCAGCCCGATATCGTTGAAGCGGTGGATCACGTCCCGGACAGTGTCCTCGTCGGCCTGCACCAGCTTCGCGATCACCGGTACACGGTTCCCGCCGGCCGAGGCCAAAATCATCATCGCCCGCCGGTAGCGCACCGAACTGGTGCTGCCCCGGCGCACGCTCTGCTGCAGCCGCTGTCCCTCCTGGTCGGTCAGCCTGCGGACCTCCACCGGCTCTGCCACCGCGCCTCCATGCGCCCGATCGGATGGGTCCCTCTATCCGATCGGGCGCATGGAGGAGGCCGGGAAGCCGACGCTCAAGCCGCCGCGACCGCTTCGATCTCCAGCAACCAAGCCTCGTCGTAGATACCGGTGATGATGATGGTCAGGGCGGGACCATGGTCCCCCAGGACTTCGTGACGGATCTGTGCGTTGGCCTCCCGATAGCGCCGGTCGGACAGGAACACGGTGACCTTCGCCAAATTACGTACAGTCATGTCCGCTGCTTCCAGCACGGACAGTACATTGCGCCAGGCCAGGCGGCACTGGCCTTCGAAGTCATCCGGGACGTGACCATCGTTGTCCTCCGGGATCTGGCCGCTGATGAACAGCAGCCGTGTGGCGTCGGTGACCAAAGCGTCCTGGCCGTAGGACCGTTGCTGTGGATCGATCGTGGTGATCTGCACGGCAGGCACAATAGGCGGGTTAGCTGCACGGGGCGAACGGATTCCCACACGGCCGCCCCAACGCAACCAAAGGTTCGATGCTCAGCAGAATGGTTTTGCACCTGAGAGCTGACACCACTTGTCGCTCAGAGCGAGCAACGCCCGGTTTCGCCCGAGGGCCATGTTTCTGAGTTCTGGCAACACCCAGAGCCTTGCGGTGGGAGCCTGGGGGTGCTCTGCGGGTGAGGGTGCGATGGCGCCACCGAAGTCCAAGGTCATGTACGCGGCGATCCGCCGTGATGCCCGGGCGGGGATGTCCTGCCGAGCCTTCCTTTTCCGCCAGCGGGCCCCGGGAGCATCTGGTCGTTCGGGCCCGCCCGGTGCCGGCAGGTGCGAGCTATCGGAGAGCTGCCGCCACCAGCCCGCGGATCTCCTGGTCCGACACGGTTCCGCCCCCCACCAGGCGGTCGAAAACCAATCCGTCCACACAGGTCAGCAGCGTGACAGTACGGTCCTCGGCGTCTGCGACGCCTTGCGCGGCCAGGAAGTCGCGCGCGGTTTGTCGTGCTGCGTTCTGGCGCGGCATGAGGATCTCCTGCAGCTCGGGGTAGTGCACACTCTCGATGGCGCACGCGTAGCGCGCGAGGGAGCGTCGTCGTCCCTCCCCCGTGAGCCGTTGCTCGACGAAGGCAGCGATCCCGGCCACCAGTTCCTCGGCACTGCGCGGCAGCGGCGCCTGTTCCCCGATCGCCTGGAGTTCTGCCTGGTCAAGGGCGACCAGACGCCGGACCAGTGCGGTGAGCAGTGCCTGGCGGGTGCGGTAGTAGGCGGAGGTGGTGCCGGGGGGCAGGTTTGCTGCCCGGTCCACCGCGCGATGGGTCAGTCCCCGGATTCCGGCCTCGGCGAGTACGCCGATGGCCGCATCGGCGAGGACGGTGCGTCGATCTGTGGGCATCCCCCTTTTCTACACCTGTAGAGGAGCGGGAGCGGGGTACTCTCCTTCTACATCTGTAGAAGGATCACGGCAGGGCGGACGAGGGAGGGCCGGTATGGGTGGCAGTGCGGTGGTGGTGGGCGGAGGCATCGGCGGGCTGGCAGCCGCGATCGGTCTGCGCCTGATCGGCTGGGAGGTGACGGTTGTCGAACGCGCCCCTGTCCTCGCTGACGTGGGTGCGGGCATCTCCCTGCACGCCAACGGCATCCGTGCCCTGGACGTCCTCGGCGTCGGCGAGGCGGTGCGCGCGGCTGCGCGGCCGCAGTACACCGGAGGCACCCGTGTCCCTGGTGGCGGCTGGCTGGCACGGATGGACGGGACCGCTCTTGAGCGCGAGCTGGGCACACCGATCGCCGGTATCCCCCGGGCTGTGCTGCACCACCTGCTGCGCACGGCGCTGCCGTCCGAGTGCCTGGTGGTCGGGGCCGAGGTCACGTCCGTCGACCGCTCCGACCCCAACCGGGTCCGGCTACTGCTTGGGGACGCCGCCCTCGAGGCGGATCTGGTCGTGGCCGCCGACGGAGTGGGCAGCCGGCTGCGCGCCCAGCTGTTCCCTCAGCACCCCGGCCCGGCCTACAGCGGGTCGACCGTGTTGCGCGCCATCACCGAGCGCCCGGTCGAATTGGCCACCGACTTCGAGCTGACCTGGGGCAAGGGCGCCGAGTTCGGCCACATCGCGTTCACCGACGGCCGGGCCGAGTGGCATGCAGTGCTCAACTCGCCGCCCGGGGCGCGGCATACGGACGCCCTCGCCGCGATGCGCCGCCGCTTCGGCGACTGGCACGATCCGATCCCCGAGCTGCTGGGCGCGACCCGGTCCGACGCCGTCCTGCACCACGACATCCACGAACTGGTGACACCCTTGCCTTCCTTCACCGCAGGCCGGATCGTGCTGCTCGGTGACGCGGCCCACGCCATGACCCCGAACCTCGGCCAGGGCGCCTGCCAGGCACTGGAGGACGCGGCCGTGCTGGCCGCCGCACTCGCCACCGAGCCCACCGTCGAATCGGCGCTGGCCCGTTACGACACCGAGCGCCGCCCGCGCAGCCAGTCCGTCGCCCGCGCCGCCCGCCAGGCCGGCCGGATGGGCCAGCAACTGACGAACCCCCTGGCCGTCGCCGTGCGCAACACCGCTCTCCGGCTGGCCCCCTCCCGCGCGACCGTCCACACCATCCTGCGGCATGCCGACTGGACACCGCCGGGCCTGGGCTGACGGCACCGGACCCGCGCCACGGCCGGTATCAAGAGGCGCTTCTTCGAGCGTCGCTTCGCGACGGCCTGCGGCCACTTCTGACAGCCGTGATGCCCCAAACCTGGCAGGTTGTCAGACGGGGCCCGTTTGAAGGAGCCTCAACACCGCACGCCCCCGCAGCGTTGCTGCTTCTCATCGACATTTTCGGGCCCGGTGATCGCTAAGTGCTGTCCAAAGCCGTCGACAAACGTTCCTCGCTCCCACTTACAGAACCAGCGCCGGGGACCGGTGGGCGCTTGGGCGGGCAGCGAGCCCCCATCGGCTACTGCCCTTTCACCCGAATGGGTGGGCCGAGATGCTTCCCGCCTGGGCAGGAATGACGATGCAAGGCACATTGCAGTCACAGGGTGAGGAGTATGTGATGAGCGAAATGCCCCTCGGGATCATCTTTCCCGGTCTCCCTATCGCCGCGGACGAGGTCGCATTCCTGCCGCAGTGGCGGCAGGAACTGTCCGCAGGCAGCAACGACTGACAGCGTTGGCCTCCGCACAGCAGGCGGCGGGTCCCGCGACTCCGCAGGACCCGCCGCAGTCCCAAGCGTCCCCGGCTTATCCCGCCGCTGCCCGCCTGCCACTCGTCGACGAACTCCACGGCCGGCGCATCCCCGACCCCTACCGGTGGCTGGAGGACGATCAGGATCCGGCACGTGAACGGTGGCTGACCGAGCAGCAGCAGCTGTTCGCCGCGCACGCCCCCACCTGGGCCAGCCGCCAGTACTTCCGAACGGCGCTGGAAGAGTTGCAGCAGCTGGGCGGCGCGCTGGTTCCGGTTGTGACGCCGCCGGTGTGGCGCGGGGACCGGCGTTTCTTCCTGCGCCGCGACCACGGCGCCCAGCTGCCGATGCTCCTCGCTGCCGAGGGCGCTCACGAGGGCCAGGAGCGCGAGCGCGTCCTGGTCGACCCCATCGCGCTGGATGCGGCGGGGCTGACGCTGCTGAGCGCGTGGCGGCCCTCCTGGACAGGCCGTCTTGTGGCCTTTCAGCTCACGCACCGGGGCAGCGAGAGCCCGGAGCTACGGGTGCTGGATGTAGCCAGCGGCCAGGTGGCCGACGGCCCGCTGCAACTCGGCCGTCCCACTGCGGTGGCGTGGCTGCCCGATGACAGTGGCTTCTACTACGTCACTCACGGCTCGGGTCCCGACTCTCGCGGCGTGCGGCTGCACCACCTCGGCAGCAACCCCTGCGCCGACCCGCTCATCTTCAGCACCGCGCAGGCGCACCTGTCGGTGGACATCAGCCCGGACGGCCGGTGGCTGACAATCAGCTCGGCGTCCGGCGCCCAGAGCGGCAACGATCTGTACCTGGCCGAGCTGACCGGCCCAGCCGGCACCAGCCCGCAGGCGCCCCAGCTGCGGCTGATCCACCAGGGCAGCGCAGAGCGCACCAATGCCCTGCTGAAGTTCGGCCCGCACGGACTGCTCTACGCCATCACCGACGCCGGAGCGCCGCGCGGCCGCGTCTGCTCCGTCAATCCAGCCGACGCCCACCACCAGGCCTGGTCAACCCTGATCACCCCGGAACTCGATGCCCTGCTGACCTCATGCACCGCACTGACCGACCCGGACAGTCAGCAACCGCGGCTGCTGGTGGGCACCACGCGCGGCGGAGCAGCCCGCCTGGCCGTGCACGACGCGGCGGGCCGCAAGCTGGCCGACGTGCCCACGCCGGGCACCGGACCCGGGACGATCAGCAACCTCAGCACGCCTCCGGGTGACACGGGCCAGGTGTGGTTCACCTACACCGACTTCATCACCCCGCCGACGGTCTACCGCTTCTGCGCCCGGCAGGGCCGCTGCATCCCCGAGAGCGCGGCCGCCGGATCGCCGGCCACCGTACAGCCGGTGGTCCGGCAGCACACCTACCGTTCCGAGGACGGCACGCCGGTGGGGCTGTACCTGATCGAGCCGCCCCACCC
>NZ_NGFN01000500.1 GCF_002148965.1 Streptomyces swartbergensis
CCCCTGCCGTCAGCCCCCACCCTGCCTCCCGCGACCTCGAAGCCGGCCGGCGAAGCCACCGAGGACAGGAGCAAGTCGGAGAAGCCYSGCAAACCGGAGGACAGGAACCGCCACACCGAGCCGCAGGGCACGYCGTCTCCCACGGTCTCTCCCACGGAAGACGGCGAGAGCGAGAGCCCCGTCTGCCGGGTCGAGTACGACCTGGTCAACCAGTGGCCTGACGGCTTCCAGGCCACCGTCACCGTCACCAGCAGCAAGTCCCTCGACTCCTGGCGCGTGTCCTGGTCCTTCCGCGACGGCCAGCACGTCGGCCAGATGTGGGACGCCTCCGTCTCCCAGGACGGCTCCCGCGTCACCGCCACCGCCGCCGACTACAACAAGTCGGTCCCCGCGGGCGGCGACCTGGCCCTCGGCTTCCTCGCCTCCTGGCGCGGCAAGAACTCCCCGCCGTACGACTTCACGCTGAACGGCCAGGACTGCGCGAAAAGCAGTTGACGCGCCTCGGCCGTGACGGGATACCGTGACGGCGGTTCCCCGAAGAGTCGGGGGATCACCAAGAGTCGAGGATCGAGGAGGTGTTGACCGATGGCTGTCATTGCGACGGGCGCTGCCCGCATCCAGGAATCCATCAAGTCCACCTCCGCGGCCACCGGCTGATCCGACCGACTGTCGGGCCGGGGGCCGACCTGGGAAGGGTCACCCTTGACTGCCAGCTCTGCCTCATCCGTTTCCTCCGCGCTCGCCCCCTATGGCTGGGACGACGCATGGGCGGACGAGTTCGCCCCGTACGCCGCCGAAGGACTGCTGCCCGGACGCGTGATCCGGGTCGACCGCGGACAGTGCGACGTCGTCACCGCCGGCGGGGTGCTGCGCGCCGACACGGCGTTCGTCACCCCGCACGACCCCCTGCGGGTCGTCTGCACCGGCGACTGGGTCGCCGTCGAACCCGGCGGAAACCCGCGCTACGTCCGCGCGTACCTGCCGCGCCGTACCGCGTTCGTCCGCTCCACCTCCTCCAAGCGGTCCGAGGGGCAGATCCTCGCGGCCAACGTCGACCACGCCATCGTCGCCGTGTCCCTCGCCACCGAGCTCGACCTCGGCCGCATCGAACGGTTCCTCGCGCTCGCCTGGGAGTCCGGGGCGCAGCCCGTCGTCGTCCTCACCAAGGCCGACCTCATGCCGGACGCCGCGACCGTCGCCCACCTCGTCCAGGACGTGGAGACCAGCGCGCCCGGCGTGCCGGTGGTGCCGGTCAGCTCCGTCGACGGGGCCGGACTGGACGTGGTCGCGGCGATCGTCGGCGGCGGTACGTCCGTGCTGCTCGGGCAGTCCGGCGCGGGCAAGTCGACCCTCGCCAACGCGCTGCTCGGCGAGGACGTCATGACCGTCCAGGCCACCCGGGACGTCGACGGCAAGGGCCGGCACACCACGACCACCCGCAATCTGCTCGCGCTGCCCGGCGGGGGCGTCCTGATCGACACGCCCGGACTACGGGGCGTCGGGCTGTGGGACGCCGAGAGCGGCGTCGGGCAGGTGTTCTCCGAGATCGAGGAACTGGCCGAGCGGTGCCGCTTCCACGACTGCGCCCACGAGGCCGAGCCGGGGTGTGCCGTGCTGGCCGCCGTCGAGGACGGCGACCTGCCGGAGCGGCGGCTGCACAGCTACCGCAAGCTCCTGCGGGAGAACCAGCGCATCGTCGCCAAGACGGATGCCCGGCTCCGGGCGGAGATCCGCAAGGACTGGAAGCGGAAGGGGGCGATCGGGAAGGCCGCGATGGAGGCGAAGCGCGGACCGCATTGGCGTTCGTAGCCGCCCGGTGTCCGAAACCCGTGTCCGAAGCCCGTGCCCGAAGCGCCGTGTCCGATTTCCGCCAGCGGCAGCACCGTCGACGGCGGAGACTGGACACCGTGAAGGACGACGAAACAAGGGACGAAGACCCGGGGGAAGACCCCAGGTACGAAGCGGTACGCAGTCGTGACGGGCGTTTCGACGGCGCCTTCTTCTTCGCCGTCGAGACGACCGGCATCTACTGCCGGCCGAGCTGCCCCGCCGTCACCCCGAAGCGGGCCAACGTGCGGTTCTTCGCCACGGCCGCCGCCGCGCAGGGCTCGGGCTTCCGGGCCTGCCGGCGGTGCCGCCCGGACGCCGTGCCCGGCTCCGCCGAGTGGAATGTCCGCGCGGACGTGGTGGGCCGGGCCATGCGGCTGATCGCCGACGGCGTGGTCGACCGGGAGGGCGTCGCCGGGCTCGCCGGACGGCTCGGCTACAGCGCACGGCAGGTGCAGCGGCAGCTCACCGCGGAGCTCGGCGCCGGGCCGGTCGCCCTCGCCCGGGCCCAGCGGGCCCACACCGCGCGCGTCCTGGTGCAGACCACCGACCTGCCGATCACCGAGATCGCGTTCGCGTCGGGCTTCGCCAGCGTGCGGCAGTTCAACGACACCGTCCGGGCCGTGTACGCCTCGACCCCGAGCGAGCTGCGCGCCGCCGCAGCGCCGAAGAACGGCCGGGCCCGTCGTACGGCCACCCCGAACGCCGGGATCCCGCTACGGCTCGCCCACCGCGGCCCGTACCAGGCCGGCCCCGTCTTCGACCTGCTGGAACGCGAGGCCGTGCCCGGCGTCGAAGAGGTCGGTGGCCCACCCGGCGCGCGCACCTACCGGCGCACGCTCCGCCTCCCGTACGGCACCGGCATCGTCGCCGTCGACGAACGCCCCGGCACCGCCCGGACCGGATCCGGCGCCCACCCGGGCGGCTGGCTCGACGCCCGGCTGCACCTCACCGACCCCCGCGACCTCACCACCGCCGTGCAGCGGCTGCGGCGCCAGTTCGACCTCGACGCCGACCCCTACGCCGTCGACGAGCGCCTCGGCACCGACCCGGTGCTCGCCCCCCTGGTCGCCGCCCGGCCCGGCCTGCGCTCGCCGGGCACCGCCGACCCGGAGGAACTCGCGGTCCGCGCACTGGTCGGCCGGACGGAGGCGGAACGGCTCGTGCGGCGCTACGGCAAGGCCCTCGACGCCCCCTGCGGCAGCCTCACCCACCTCTTCCCCGAGCCGGCCGTCCTCGCCGGCGCCGAACCCGGCGGCACCCTCGGCGCGCTCACCGCCGCCCTAGCCGACCACGCCGTACGCCTGGACCCCGGCGCCGACCGGGACGACGCGCAGGACGCCCTGCGTGCCGTGCCCGGCCTGGACGCCCGCACGATCACCAAGATCCGCACCCGGGGCCTCGGCGACCCGGACGTGGCCCCACCCGGCGCCGACGTCCCCGACAGCTGGCGCCCCTGGCGCTCGTACGCCCTGAACCACCTGCGCGCAGCAGGGAAGTGGGAGTTGTGATGACCTCGACGTACTGGACGACCGTGGCCTCCCCGCTCGGGCCGCTGCTCCTGACCGCCGCCCCGGACGGCGCGCTGACCTCGCTGTCCGTGCCCGGGCAGAAGGGCGGACGCGAGGTGCGGGACGACTGGCGGCGCGACCGGGGGCCCTTCCGCGAGGCCGGGGAGCAGCTCGCCGCCTACTTCGCCGGGGAACTGAAGGAGTTCCGGCTGACGTGGCGCACCGACGGCTCCGCCTTCCGGGAGAGGGTCTGGGCCGCGCTGGACGACATCCCGTACGGCTCGACCGTGACCTACGGTGAGATCGCCGCACGCATCGGAGCGTCCAGGGCGGCCCTACGGGCCGTGGGCGGGGCGATCGGCGCCAATCCGCTGCTGGTCGTCCGCCCGTGCCACCGGGTGATCGGCGCGGACGGGACACTGACCGGCTATGCGGGCGGCCTGGAGCGCAAGGTACGGCTGCTGACGCACGAGGGTGTGCTGTAGGCGCCGAGGTGCGCCGGGGGCCGTTCTCAAGGTGTGTTCCGGGGTGTTCTCACGCCCCGAAGACGGCCCCCACCCATGCCGCCGCGATCAGCTGACAGGTGAACAGTTCCACCAGCACGCTGGAGCCGCCCGCGCGCATCGCCGTGCGCAGGGCCGCGACGGCCTCGGCGTGGCGGCCGAGGCGTAGGCGTTCGGCGAGGTAGATGCCGCCGAGGAAGCCGGGGATCGAGCCGAGCACGGGGAGCAGGACGAAGCCGAGGGTGGATCCCGCTCCGGCGTAGGACAGCATGCGATGGGTGGCGCCGCTCGCCCGCAGCCGCCGGGGTGGCAGGGCCCAGCGCACGCCCTGGGAGACGAACATCAGGACCGTGGCTCCCACCAGGACCCACCACGCGACCGGCTGCGGATCCTTCAGGGCCCACCACATGACCGCGGCCCACACCAGCAACGACCCGGGCACCGCGGGCAGCAGCACTCCGTACAGACCGAGCAGGATGACCAGCCCGACCAGCAGGAGGTCCCACACTCCCATCTGACCAGCCTGCCGGAACACGGGAGAAGACGCAGGTCCGAAGCGTGGTCGTGGTCCGGACCCGCAGGCCAGCCGGTCGCGGTCGCCGGTACGCCCGCATGACGCCCTCATATCGCATGACCGTTCTACGGCTCACTCGACGTGCCGTTCACGGGGTCGCGGAAGGCCGTTTTTTCCACAAGCCCCGTTTTCATCCGGCCCGGGCGGTGGACAATTAGGGGCATGAGCCAGCAGGGGGGAAGGCCCACCGGTCCCGAGGACGACTGGTGGGGGCAGTTGTACGACGACTCCACCGGCGACACGGGCCCCGCACCCGCACCCGATTCCCTCGACGACCGCTTCGCCTCGGCGGCGGGGGCGGTGGGAGACCGGGG
>NZ_NGFN01000501.1 GCF_002148965.1 Streptomyces swartbergensis
CCGCCGAACCCCCCGGCGCCCCCGCGACAGCGATCTGCACTCCCTGATCGGCGAGCGCCTGGAGCTCCGTCGCCGCACGGTCGTCGTGAGCGGGCGGTTCGTCCGTGACAAGGCGGGTGATGAGATCCGTCGGCACGGTCTGGAACATCGTGTCCGTCCCGAGCTTGGTGTGGTCGGCGAGGACCACCACCTCCGCGGCCGCCTGCACCAGCGCCCGGTCGACGGAAGCCGACAGCATGTTGGACGTGGACAGCCCGCGCTCCGCGGTCAGACCGCTCCCGGACAGGAACGCCCGCGACACCCGCAGCCCGTGCAGGGACTGCTCGGCACCGCTGCCGACCAGGGCGTAGTTCGAGCCGCGGAGCGTACCGCCGGTCATCACGACCTCGACCCGGTTGGCATGGGCCAGCGCCTGGGCGACCAGCAGTGAGTTGGTGACGACGGTCAGCCCGGGCACCCGGGCGAGCCGGCGGGCCAGCTCCTGGGTCGTCGTACCCGCCCCGACCACGATCGCCTCGCCCTCCTCCACGAAACTCGCGGCGAGGTCGGCGATGGCGGTCTTCTCGGCGGTCGCGAGATGAGACTTCTGCGGAAAGCCGGACTCCCGCGTGAAACCGCCCGGCAGTACCGCACCGCCGTGCCGGCGGTCGAGGAGTCCTTCTGCCTCCAGCGCGCGCACGTCCCGCCGTACGGTCACTTCGGAGGTCTGGACGACGCGGGCGAGCTCACGGAGCGACACGGCCCCGTTCGCTCGCACCATTTCGAGGATCAATTGGCGACGTTCTGCAGCGAACACGAAACTGACAGTAACGCCAGCGACCGTCTGCTTTCAGCAGTTTGCGCTGAATAGCAGAAGATGTTCGCACGCCACAGCGGGAAGTGGTATAGAGCCTAGTCCCGCCGCCTATGCCGTACGCATGGTCGAACACTCCCCGTGACCAGCGAAGAGCCGGATTCGGCCTCAGCCCTCGCCGGTGTCCTTCCGGGTGTGCAACTGCCGTGCCACCTCTGCGATCGAGCCCGACAACGAGGGATAGACGGTGAAGGCGTTCGCAATCTGTTCGACTGTCAGATTGTTGTCGACCGCGATCGAGATGGGGTGGATCAGTTCCGAGGCACGCGGCGCCACGACCACACCACCGACCACGATCCCGGTCCCCGGCCGGCAGAAGATCTTGACGAAGCCGTCGCGGATGCCCTGCATCTTCGCGCGCGGGTTGCGCAGCAGCGGCAGCTTCACGACCCGGGCGTCGATCTTCCCGCCGTCGACATCGGACTGGGTGTAGCCGACGGTGGCGATCTCCGGGTCGGTGAAGACGTTCGACGAGACGGTCTTCAGGTTCAGCGGGGCCACCGCATCGCCCAGGAAGTGGTACATGGCGATACGTCCCTGCATGGCGGCCACGGACGCCAAGGCGAACACGCCGGTCACGTCACCGGCCGCGTACACGCCCGGAGCGGTCGTACGCGACACCTTGTCCGTCCAGATGTGACCGGACTCGCGCAGCCGGACCCCGGCCTCCTCCAGCCCCATGCCCGAGCTGTTCGGAACGGCACCGACGGCCATGAGGCAGTGCGACCCGGTGATGACCCGCCCGTCGGAGAGGGTCACCTCGACCCGGTCCCCGACCCGCTTGGCGGACTGCGCCCGGGTGCGTCCCATGACGTTCATACCGCGCCGCCGGAAGACCTCCTCCAGCACGGCGGCCGCGTCCGGGTCCTCACCCGGCAGCACCCGGTCCCGCGACGACACGAGCGTCACCTTCGACCCCAGCGCCTGATAGGCACCGGCGAACTCGGCACCGGTCACACCCGACCCGACCACGATCAGCTCCTCGGGGAGCTCGTCGAGGTCGTAGACCTGGGTCCAGTTCAGGATCCGCTCGCCGTCGGGCTGGGCGTCGGGCAGCTCGCGGGGATGCCCGCCGGTGGCGATGAGCACGGCATCCGCCGTCAGGGTCTCCTCACTCCCGTCGGCGGCGCGCACCACGACCTTGCGCGACCCGTCGAGCGCCTGCATGCCCTCCAGCCGCCCGCGCCCACGCAGGACACGCGCCCCGGCACGCGTCACGGAGGCCGTGATGTCGTGCGACTGGGCGAGCGCGAGCCGCTTCACACGCCGGTTGACCTTCCCCAGGTCGACCCCGACCACCCGGGCGCTCTGCTCCAGAGGCGGGGTGTCGTCCGCGACGATGATCCCCAGCTCCTCGTACGAGGAGTCGAAGGTGGTCATCACCTCGGCCGTGGCGATCAAAGTCTTGGACGGCACGCAGTCGGTGAGCACCGACGCCCCGCCCAGACCGTCGCAATCGACGACGGTCACCTCCGCACCGAGTTGGGCGGCCACCAGCGCCGCTTCGTATCCGCCGGGTCCGCCACCGATGATCACGATCCGAGTCACGTACTCCATTGTCCCGCACGCCTCAACGTGACACCGCCCCGGGGCCCGCCCGATGCGGCTCCGTTACGCGAGTGACCCAGGAGCACCTGCCGTAGTCTCTCCCCATGTCGCTCTACGCCGCGTACGCCGGCAACCTCGACGCGCGGCTGATGTCCCGCCGCGCCCCGCACTCACCGCTGCGCGCCACCGGCTGGCTGAACGGGTGGCGGCTGACCTTCGGCGGCGAGCACATGGGCTGGGAGGGCGCCCTGCCGACGATCGTCGAGGACCCCCTCTCCCAGGTCTTCGTCGCGCTGTACGACATCGCCCCCATGGACGAGGAGTCGCTCGACCGCTGGGAGGGCGTGGGGCTCGACATCTACCGCCGCACACGCGTACGGGTCCACACCCTGGAGAGTGACGAGCAGGCGTGGGCCTTCACCCTCAACGCCTACGAGGGCGGCCTGCCCTCCGCCCGCAACCTGGGCGAGATCGCCGACGCGGCGGAATCAGCCGGCGCCCCCCACGACTACGTCATGGAACTCCGCAAGCGCCCCTGCTGAGCCCCGTTTCGTCGGAAACGACAAGACAACGATCGCCACCCCGTGAGCTCCACCATCTACGCGCGTAGGCAATCACCGGCTACCCTCGTCGGCGTGAACGCATCTCTTCTTCCGGACGACATCCAGGGCGACCCCCACGCCGCCGCCGACGCCGCCGCGGCCCGCCTGCGCGAACTCACGGGCGCCGAGACCCACGACGTCGCCCTCGTGATGGGCTCCGGCTGGGCCCCGGCCGTGGACGCCCTCGGCGCCCCCGAGGCAGAGCTCCAGGTCACCGAGCTGCCCGGCTTCCCGCCCCCGGCGGTCGAGGGCCACGGAGGCAAGATCCGCTCGTACCGGATCGGCAACAAGCGCGCCCTCGTCTTCCTCGGCCGCACGCACTACTACGAGGGCCGCGGCGTGGCCGCCGTCGCCCACGGCGTCCGCACCGCCGTGTCGGCGGGCTGCAAGACGATCGTCCTCACCAACGGCTGCGGCGGCCTGCGCGAGGGCATGCGCCCCGGCCAGCCGGTCCTGATCAGCGACCACATCAACCTCACGGCGACGTCCCCGATCATCGGCGCCAACTTCGTCGACCTCACCGACCTCTACTCCCCGCGCCTGCGGGCCCTGTGCAAGGAGGTCGACCCCACCCTGGAGGAGGGCGTCTACGCCCAGTTCCCCGGCCCGCACTACGAGACTCCGGCCGAGATCCGCATGGCCCGCGTCATCGGGGCGGACCTGGTGGGCATGTCGACGGTCCTGGAGGCGATCGCCGCGCGCGAGGCGGGTGCGGAGGTTCTGGGCATCTCCCTGGTGACGAATCTGGCGGCGGGTATGACCGGTGAGCCCCTCAACCACGAAGAGGTCCTCCAGGCCGGCCGCGACTCCGCGACACGGATGGGCTCACTGCTCGCGCAGGTCCTGGGACGCCTGTAGGCAACCCGGCGCTGTGGCCGAGGCCGGGTGGGTCCGCAACCCGGCGTGGCGGGGTGCCGCTGCGCCCACCCTCCCCCAAGCTCTCGGCTTCGCTCGAGCAGGGGACCCCCATCGCCCCTAGCGGCACGATTGCCCGCAGCTAGGGCGGCCACAGCGGCCCCGCAGCGCGGCGGCCGACGGCAGCTGAACGGGAGGCGCCCGCAGCTGAGCGGACCCGCACTCGCCTACGGCGGGAAGGGGCCGTGTCGGGGGGTGTCCGCCCGCAGCGGTTGGCGCGTCAACGGACGGTTAGTCGGTATCCGACCCCATCGCGCCGTTCCGAGGACGGACACCCCCCGRCGCGGCCCCGACCCACAGCYCACGCGTAGGCGCGACACGAGCCCCCACCGAAGCCGCACAGGCCGCCGCAGGCATCCATCCCCCGGCACCACCCACAACCGAGAGGCTGACACAGACCGTGCACGACGAACTCATCGCACAGGCCCAGGCGTGGCTCACCGAGGACCCCGACCCGGAAACCCGCACCGAGCTCGCCCGCCTCATCGACGCCCAGGACCACACCGAACTCGCCGCCCGCTTCAGCGGCACCCTCCAGTTCGGCACCGCCGGCCTCCGAGGCGAACTCGGCGCCGGCCCCATGCGCATGAACAGCTCGGTCGTCATCCGCGCAGCCGCCGGCCTCGCCGCCTACCTCAAGAAGCAGGGCCACCACGACGGCCTCGTCGTCATCGGCTACGACGCCCGCCACAAGTCGCACGACTTCGCCCGCGACACCGCCGCCGTCATGACCGGCGCCGGCCTCCGCGCCGCCGTCCTCCCC
>NZ_NGFN01000502.1 GCF_002148965.1 Streptomyces swartbergensis
GTCGCCCGGGCCGTCAGCCGTTTCTTACCCCACCCCGAAGGCCGCTTCACTTTGCGCCTCGGGCCGCCGCTGCTGCCCCGGGCCGAACCCGACCCGTCCGGCCCCGGCCGCGTCACGGCCCTGCTCGCGCGCGCCCTGCACCAGCTGGCCCGCCGCATCCCGTCCCGCGACAGCCTGGAGCTGGACGAGGAGACCACCGCCGAACAGGGCCTCGTCGACGGTCTGTGGATGCCGTTTCTGCGGCCCGCCCGGGTCTCCGCCTTCGACCTGGTGCTGCTGCTCGACGACGCGCCCACGATGCGGATCTGGGAGGAGAGCGCCGCGCGCCTGGCCCGCGCCGCCGAGCACAGCGGCGCCTTCCGGAGTGTGCGCACGCTCCGGGTGAGCGTGCCGCGCACCGGCACCGCAACCCTGCGCTGGTCCACGGGACGGGCCGTCACCGACCCCGCCGAACTGCTCGACGGCCGGGGCAGCCGGACCTTCCTCGTCGTCACCGACGGACTCGCCCACGGCTGGGCCGCCACCGCCGCCGACCAGCTCCTCGGCCGCCTCGCCCACGCCGGCCCCACCGCCCTCGTCCACCTGCTGCCGCCGCATCTGCGCCACCGCTCCTCGCTCTACCCGTACCCGGCCGTCCTGGAGGCCGGCGGGTTCGGAGCCCCCAACGGCAGCCTCGGGCACTGGGCGCCGCCCGGCGGCCCCGATCCGATGCGGCCTCTGCCCGAAGCGGGCGACGACTCCGTCGCCGTCCCGGTGCTCTCCCTGAAACCCGCCTCCCTCGCCGCCTGGTCCGATCTGGTCACCGGTGGGCGCGGCGTCCGGCGTTCGCTGCCCGTGGTGCTGGCAGGAGCCCTGAGCAAGGGCGCGCCCGCTCCCGGTCTGCGCGCCCCGCGCCTCCCACGCGCCGCCACCGCCGCCGTACGGCGCTTCTTCAGCCTGGCCACCCCTTCGGCCCGTCGGCTCGCCACCGAACTCGCCGCCGTTCCCTTCGACTTCGACCTCGTCGAGCAGCTGCGGCGACGCGTCATGCCGGAGACCGGTCCCGATCACCTCGCCGAGATCCTCATGGGCGGGCTGATCGACTGGGAAGGCGGAGGGGAAGGGCGCCCCGAGTTCGCCGAGGGCGTGCGCGAGGCGTTGCTCGCGACCACCACGCGCAGCCAACTCGCCCATACCGTCAGCGTGGTGGGCGAGCTGCCCGCCGCGGGGGAGCGGGGCGTCGCCCTGCGCGCCGCCCTGCACGACCCGCTGCGGACCCGGCTGCCCGACCCCGCCGAACGCGGCTGGGCACGGAGCGAACTGGCCGTGATGCGAGCCCTGTCGGGGCCCTACGCCGAGCGGGCCAGGCGCATCGAACCGAATCTGTCCAGGAACCCGCCGACCGCCGCGGTGGCACAGGTGGAGAACAGCGCGTCTGCCCATCCACCCCCACAGGTGAATAATCCGGGCGAAACGACTCCATCCAGCCCAGCGGACATCAACCCGGATTCGGCCCTGTCCGATCCGACCGGAGAATCCGCGCCGTCTCCGACGGCCGGCGCCCACCCACAAGAGACCCCGGAGGCAGAGCCGCTCATGCAGCGCACCACGACCGCAACGCCGGCCCTACTGGTGAACGTGCCCATGCGCAACACATCGTTCGTCGGCCGCCAGGCGCTGCTGAGGGCCGTGGAGGAGCAGCTCGCCGCCCAGGACACCGCAGCCGTGCTGCCCAACGCCCTGCACGGCCTCGGTGGCGTCGGCAAGTCCCAGCTGGCGCTGGAGTACATCTACACCCACCAGCGCGACTACCGGATCATCTGCTGGATCCCCGCCGAACGCGAGAGCCTCATCCTGGCGGCACTGTCCTCCCTCGCCTCCCAGCTGGGTGTCGCACCGGCCGGCCAGGACAGCCTGGGCGCCGCCGCGGCCAACACCGCCGTGCCCGCCGTACTGGAGGCGCTGCGCACGGGGTCGCCGTACGACAACTGGCTGCTGGTCTTCGACAACGCCGAGGACATCGAGGCGGTGCGCGGCTACTTCCCCCACAACGGGCCGGGCAAGGTCATCGTCACCTCCCGGAACCGGGGCTGGGAACGGGTGGCCACCTCGCTGCCGGTGAACGTCTTCGAGCGCGACGAGTCCATCGAACTGCTCCAGAAGCGCGCCAAGGACCTGCCCCGCGAGGACGCCGACCGGCTCGCCGAAGCGCTCGGCGACCTGCCGCTCGCCGTGGAGCAGGCGGGCGCCTGGCTCGGCGTCACCGGCATGGAGGTCGACGAGTACCTCGAACTGCTCGCCCAGCGCAGCCCGGAGATCCTGGAGATCGAGCAGAGCCCCGACTACCCGGTCTCCGTCGCCGCCGCCTGGGACATCTCCCTGGAGCGCATCAGGGAGAACAATCCGGGCGCCCGTCAGCTTCTCGACATCTGCGCCAGCATGGCTCCCGAGCCGATCCCGAGGTCGATCCTGCGCAGCAGCCGAGGCGTCAACATCACACCGCAGATCGACCCGATGCTGCGCGAGCCGATCAAACTGAACCGGGCCATCCGCGACCTCAGCCAGTTCTCCCTGATCAAGGTCGACCCGCGCGCGGGCACCCTCCAGATGCACCGCCTGCTCCAGACCGTGCTCCTCGCCAAGCTGAGCGAAGAGGAACGCGAGAGGATGCGGGACGCCGCCCACCAGCTGCTGTCCGCCGCCAACCGGGGCCCCTACGGATCCTCCCAGGAGTGGCGCGACTACCAGGCGCTGCTGCCCCACGTGCTCGCCTCCCAGGCGGTGACCAGCACCGACCCCTATGTGCGCGACCTGGTCTACGACACCATGTGGTTCCTCTACTACTGGGGCGACCACGAAGGCGCCGCGGCCTTCGGCCGGCAGGCGTGGAGCGCCTGGCTCGCCGCCTCCGGCGAGGAGGACATCTATGTCATCCGCATGACCAAGGGCTTCGCGTTCCTGCTGCGCCAGGTGGGCCAGATCGCCGAGTCGATCCCGCTCACCGAGAAGGCGCTGGAGGTCTCCCGCCGGGTGCGGGTCGAGCCGGAGGAACTCATCGACTCCCTGTGCGAGATGTCCGACGCCCACCGGTACCAGGGCCGGTTCCAGGAAGCGCGGGACCTCGGCAAGGAGGCCACCGAACTGGCCCGCTCACTGTTCGGCCCCGAGGACCCGGCCACCCTGCGGGGCAGCCACAGCTGGGGCGTCGACCTGAGACTGTGCGGAGAGTTCAGGGAGGCGCTGCCACTGGACGAGGAGACCGCCCGTCAGCGCGACATGCTGCTCGGCGACTCCAGCTTCTTCACGCTCAACACCCTGCACTGCGTGGCCATCGACATGCGCGAGGCGGGCCGGTACCCCAAGGCGCGCGAATGGCAGGAGGACGTCTACCGCCGGGCGCTCACCGCGCTCGGTGAGAAGCACCCCCTGACCCTGCGCATCGCCCGTGACCTCGGAGTCTGCCGCCGCCGGGACGGAGACCTCGCCGAGGGCGCCAAGCTCGCCGAGGAGACCCTGCGCAACTTCAAGTCCCGCTACGGCGACGAGCACCTCGACTCGCTGACCACGGCGACCAACGTCTGCGTCGACCGGCGTCTGGCCGGGGACCTGGAGGGTTCCCGGCGCATCGCGGAGTCCACCGTGGCCAGGCTGGTGCGGCGCCTCGGACCGGATCACGCGCACACACTGGTGACCAGGGCGAACCTGGCCGCCACCGAGCGGGCCCTGGGCTCGCTGGACATCGCGCAGGAACTGGAGGACGACGTCGTGCGCCGGCTCGGCGACACGGTCGGGGCGCAGCACGTCATCACCCTCACCGTCGGCATCGGCCGGGCCAACACCGCGTACGGGCGGCTCGACTTCGAGCGGGCGCACGCGATCGACTCCGCCAACCTGCCGCTGCTGACCGAGGTGGCGGGCGGGGATCATCCGCTCACCCTCTCCTGCACCTCCAACCTCTCCCTCGATCTGCGGGGACTCGGGCGGGCCGACGAGGCGGACGTGCTCCAGCGCAAGGCCGTGGAGGGCTTCGCCGCGGTGCTGCGCAACGACCACCCCTGGCTCCAGGCCGCCCGCCAGCGCCGCCGTATCGAGTGCGACATCGCTCCCATGCCCATGTGACACGGACCGCGTCTGATTGCCTGGGTCCAACTTCCTTGCCATAGTGAGCAGTTGACACCGCAAGGGTGTTCGTGTCACGGGGGGCGCATGACGGCGGTCGTCTTCGTTCACGGAACCGGGGTGCGTGAACCGGCCCTCTCCGCCCTGGTGGGGCGTGTGACGGCCGGACTGGCCGCACAGCGCGGCGGGCTGGACATCGTGCCCTACGACTGGGGGACGGCACACGGTGCCACCCTCGCGGCCGGCGGGGCGAGCCTGCCGCCCCGGTCCGGCACCACACGCGGTACCGGTGCGGGCCCGGCGAGCCTGGGCCCGAGCGACGAGACGACCGCGGCATGGGCCGTCCTCTACGACGACCCGTACGCCGAACTGGCCTCGGCGGCCGCCGCATCCGGCCCGGTCGTCGAACGCCCGCCCGGCACCGTGCCGCCGCAGCAGCGCATCCGGGCGCTGCTCACGGCACTCGCAGCCCGAGGCGACGAACCAGGAGCCGACGTGGGCCCCGGACTGGCCCGCGCCGCCACCGACCTGGCCGCCCACCCCCTGC
>NZ_NGFN01000503.1 GCF_002148965.1 Streptomyces swartbergensis
CCGCACCCCCCGCACGAACAGCGTCATCACCACCCCGAGATACCCGACGTACCCCACCACCTGAAGCCACGTCATCGTCGGCGTCAGATTGAGCACGCCCTGGAGCAGAGTGCTGTACCAGGACCCGGCGTCGACGCTGCCGCTCAGGTCGACGGCGTAGGCCGTCCCACCGGGCAGGGCCCCGCCCTCCTGGAGGTCGCGCAGCCCGTAGCCCAGCACGCCCGCGGCGATCACGATGAGGACGGCGCCGGTAGCGGTGAAGAAGCGGGTGAGGTTGATGGAGAGCACCCGGCGGTAGAGCCCCCAGCACAGCACCGCCGCCAGAACGAGGCCGATGCCCGCGCCGGTCAGCGGCCCGGCCGACTCGTCCGCCGCGCGGGCCGTGGTCCACAGGAACAGGGCGGTTTCCAGACCCTCGCGCCCCACCGCGAGGAAGGAGGTGAGGACCAGCACACCGGCGCCCATGGTCAGTGCCTCGGTGACCTTCTCCTTGATCTCTCCGGCCAGGCTGCGGGCCGAGCGGCGCATCCAGAACACCATCGCGGTCACGAAGGCGACGGCCACGATGCTCAGCGCGCCGCCGAAGGCTTCCTGCACGGCGGTGGAAAGGGACGCGGCGGTGAACGTGAGGACCGCGCCGAAGCTCATCGAGAGCGCGATCGCGGCCAGTACGCCGGTCCACACCTGCGGCAGACGGGACTTGGCGTCCGCCCGCACGAGGGTGGCGACCAGCACGGAGACGATGAGGCCGGCTTCCAGTCCTTCCCTCAGTCCGATCAGGAAGCTCGGAAACGCGTCGTCCCACATGTGCCGCGGCCCTCCCGGCCCTCCGCCCCGGCCCACCACGCAAGCGAGTTAGCCAAGGCATGCCTTACTGACGCCGACCATCATGGCCTCGGCTCTCTGGGCATCCGGTCATGCATGGCTCATGACATGGCAAAAGCCCAGCGGGAGTGATCCGAAGGAAGCGGCTCAGCCGTCGTCCCGGACCTGCTGTAGTACGAGTCGGGTCCTGGACGCCCGGCGGGAACGGAAGTCGCCGGGGGTCATGTCGAACTCCTTGCGGAACGCGAGGTGGAATCCGACCTGGATCGCCATCACGCCAGGCTTTGACAATCACCTTGCCGCTCTCCATCACCGGTGAGACAAAGCCGTGGAGGCACCATTGATCCACAGGTGAGCAACCTCGCTGCTCAGCCACTCGGGAGGATGTTCGCGTTGAGTCGGAAGAAATTGTCGGGGTCGTACTCGTTCTTGAGGCCCACCAGCCGGTCGTAGTTGTCGCCGTAGGCGGCCCGTACCCGGTCCTCGCCTTCCTCTCCCAGATTGTTCACATACTCGGCTCCCAGGGAGAAGCGGCTCATCTTGTCCCACCACTGCCGTGCCCATTCCTTGTGCACTTGGTGTTCCTGCGGATCCGTCCATACCGACGCGGCGAAGTTGTCGTATCGCGCGTTCCGGTGGTGGAAGGCCGTCTCCGTGGACGGGATGCGGCTGACGGCGCCGCCGTACTGCTGGAAGACGATGAGGGACCTGGGAGACGGAGCAATGGCGAAGTGTTCCACGGTGGCCTCGATCGCGTCCTCCGGGATCTCCTCAAGGAAGTGGGACTTCCAGTAGTAGTGCAGGCCCACAGGGAAGAAGGGGTCACCGGCGGCTTGCAGCTGCGTGTACGCGACTGGCCCCACCTGGTCGGCGATGGGCGGGCCGAAACGTCGGAGCGGCTCCAGTACGCGCTCGCCTTGCTCCATCGATCCGGCGTAGAAGACGGAGATGGCGAACACCGGGTCACCGTCGGGCGAGGTCAGGAAAAAGGCGTCAGCGGTCAACTCGTTCGGGGCTGAACGTGAGTACTCGCAGTAGAAACCGAGGGCTTCCCTTGCCCGCGCCAAGGGATGGACGACGACGCCTCCCAGTACCTCCGGACCCACCGGGTGGAGTTTGAACTCAAGGGAGGTCGCGACCCCGAAGTTCGCGCCGGCCCCCCGCATGCCCCAGAAGAGATCGGGGTTCTCCGCGGCACTGGCTCTCCGTAGGTCACCCTCGGTGGTGACGACGTCGACGGACAGCAGGTTGTCACAGGCGAGACCGTAGGTCCGGGCGAGCCGGCCCACGCCGCCACCGAGCGTGAGGCCGGCGACGCCTGTATGAGTGACGACGCCCGTGGTCGTGGCCAGGCCCGAGACCTGTGTGGCGCTGTCCATTTCGCCGAGCGTGGCACCACCCTCTACCCGGGCTGTCCGGTTGTCAGCGTCGACTGCGACGCGGCGCATCAGTGAGAGATCGATCATCAGGCCGCCCACGCACACTGCTTTGCCTGCGATGTTGTGGCCGCCGCCACGCACGGAAACAAGCAGATCGTGCTCACGCGCGAAGGCCACGGCCGCTGCGACATCGGCGCTCCCGGCGCAGCGGGCGATCAGCGCGGGCCGGTGGTCGATCATGCCGTTCCAGACTCTTCGGGTCTGGTCGTACCTGTCATCGCCGGGGAGGAGCAGCTCTCCACGCAGGCTCTCCGCCAGCCCCCGAGCGACTGATTCCTTGAGCACGGCTCGTTCGCCCGTTCTCGTAGTCACCTCGAGCGGAAGCATGGCGCTCCTTCATGGGATCTCGCCGGATGGGGGCCGGCAGTGAGGGACTGTGACCAGGGACGCGGATACGGCATGCGCGGAACCGCACTGCACTAGCCGACCAGCCTGCGGACACCGACGCAGTTCGGACTCCTCCCAACGGGTGAAGACACCCACCGAGCGGACAGCAAACGCATCGGGGAGTTCGTCCCGCTCCCGGGCAATCCGGCCCGCCCCAGCTCTTCCTTCGACTGTCGTCGCGACCAGCCCCGCACCTGACCACCGGCCCGCCCCTAACCGCACCGCGCCGGGAGCGCCCCGGCCTGGAGGCGGTCGGCGGCACCGAGCAGGGCCGGCAGTTCGCTGTCGCGCCGGGCGTACGCGCGTGGGGAGAGCCCGTGCGCGCGGCCGCGGCGCTGTCGGTGAGGCCTTCGGCGAGGAAGGCGAGGACGGGCCGGATACGTCCCGTGCGGGCAGCCCGAAGAGACGGCCCGCTACGTCCGCATCGTGCGCCCCGGAGGCCCGCGCCTGCTGATCGCGGATGCTGCCACCGGCCGCCGCGAGCGTGAGACCGACGTCGAGCGCCTGCACGAGCACACCCCACACGCGACGGGGCCCGCGGCGCACCGTGTACGCGCTTGCGGGCACCCACGAGTGGCTGCCGCCGCTGATGGACCGGGCCCTCCGTACGTGCCCGTGCACCATCAGGCGTCGGCGAGCGACCAGGACACGAGTTGTCCCCAGCCCTCTTGACGCGTCAATGACAACAGTGGCTTGATGCTTGGGAGCGCTCCCACCTCACCCAGGGAAGGGATCACCATGCGCAGAACCCGCCGCTCGTCCTCTCGCTTGCGCGTCATCCCGGTGCTCGGCCTCCTCGCCGCGCTGCTCCTCCCCCTCGGTCTCACGTTCGCGCCCGGCGCCACGGCCGCAGCGGCGGCGGACCCCGTCCGCGTCATGCCGCTCGGCGACTCGATCACCGGCTCGCCGGGCTGCTGGCGTGCGGTGCTCTGGAACCGGCTGCTGAACAGCGGATACACGGACATCGACTTCGTCGGCACCCTCTCGCCGCAGGGCTGCGGCCAGGCGCACGACGGCGACAACGAGGGGCACGGCGGTGAGCTGGTGACCAACGTGGCCGACCAGAACCTGCTGCCGGGCAGACTCGCGGCCACGCGCCCGGACATCGTTGTCATGCACTTCGGCACGAACGACGTGTGGAGCAGCATCGCCCCGGACCGCATCCTCGCCGCCTACACCAAGCTCGTGACGCAGATGAGGGCCTCGAATCCGGACATGCGGATCCTCGTCGCGCAGCTCATCCCCATGAACCCGGGCAGCTGCGCGGCCTGCGCGCAGCGCGTCGTCGACTTCAACGCGCGGATCCCCGACTGGGCGCGGGCGACCAGTACCGAGCGTTCCCCGATCACCGTGGTCGACCAGTGGACGGGCTTCAGCACCGCCACGGACACCTACGACGGGGTGCACCCCAACGCCTCCGGTGACGACAAGATCGCCGCCCGCTGGTTCCCGGCCCTGACGGCGGTCCTCGACGCGGGCGTCCCGCAGAACCCCGGCGGCCCGGGTGGCCCGGGGGACCCCGCGGCCTGCACGGCCCGCTTCCGCGCTGTCTCCACGTGGCAGGGCGGCTACCAAGGGGAGGTGACCGTGACGAACACGTCCGCCTCCGCCACCTCGGGCTGGACCGCGACGGTCGTACCGGCGAACGGCGCGCGCATCGGCCAGGTCTGGAACGGCACCCTCAGCACGGCCGCGGACGGTACGGCCACCGTCACCAACGCGGCGTGGAACGGGGCGTTGGCGCCCGGCGCGAGCGCCACGTTCGGCTTCGTCGCCACCGCCCCGGCAACGGCCGGCGCCCCGGCGGCGACCGTCACGTGCACGGCGAAGAGTTCCGCCGACTGACACCCGGCACGGATCAGGACCGGCCCGGCAGCACACCCGCCGCTCCGGCCCGGCAGCACACTCACCGCTCCCTCCCCCGGGACCGGACGCGACCCGGAACAGGCC
>NZ_NGFN01000504.1 GCF_002148965.1 Streptomyces swartbergensis
CCACAGGAGACCCCCATGACACGCACCGGCCGCACGAGAAGCCACCGGAGCAAGAAGAAGCGCATCACCCTCGCCCTGGCCCCGGTGGCGGCCGTCGCGGTGGCCGTGCCGCTGATGAACCCCGCGGGCGCCGCCACCCCCTCGGAGGTGACCGCCGACTGCTCCGCGGACTCGGACAAGCTGGAGAACTGCCAGTTCGTCGACGTCCAGTTCAAGCGGAACAGCCTCGGGCCCAACCAGCGCGTCTCCGCGGTGACCGACAACTGCGGATCGACGGGCACCGCCTCGAAGACCTTCAACGTGAGCACGTCCGTCACCAGGACCATTCAACTGGAGGACGGATTCACCGCGGCCGCCGACACGAAACTCGGGAATTCCTTCTTCGAGATCGGCGTGAAGTTCAGCACGTCCGAGATCGACATCACGCGTGACGACAAGACGACCACCTTGCAGTTCAGCAGGACGGACACCGTGCAGCCGGACAGCGTCGCGTTCTTCATGTGGTCCGCGAAGCGCACCGACGTGAGCGGCTACCTCAAGGCCACGTACAAGGAGGCGCAGGACGGAGGCAAGGTCTTCTTCTCCCCGAGCGAGGGCGCCACGAGCGTGCACGTCTTCTATCCGCAGATCCTGAAGAACGGCACCCCCGACGGGCGTCTGTGGCTGCGCAACGTGAAGTGCGGGACGCCGGAGGCGTCGGGCCTGCGCAATTCCACGCGCGCCCTGAGGTCCGAACCGGGATTCGGTGAGGCCGGCGAGAACGTCACCGACGTCGAGATCCCGCTGTCGGAGGTCCCGGCGCAGTAGGCAGGGCACTCCGGACGTTCTCAGATGCGAAGCACGGGCGCGGCTCCCAGCCACCTCAGGACCGCGTCCGTGCTGCCGCGTGCGTCCAGCTTGGCGTAGATGTTGCTGAGGTTGTTGCGGACGGTCTTCTCGCTCAGCCGTAACCGCAGCCCGATCTCCTGCGCGCCCAGCCCGGTCGACAGCAGCTCCATGATCTGCCGCTCGCGCGGTGAGAGCCGCCCGCGCAGCCGCTCCAGCGCCGTGTCCTCGGTGGACTTCTGCCGGGCCCCCTCGCGCAGGGCCGCGCAGGCCGCCGGGGAGAGGTAGGTGTGCCCGATGGTGGCGCCGACGACGGCCGAGGAGAGCATGCAGGTGCAGTAGTCACCCTCGACCAGATACCCGGCACCGCCCCGGAAGACCTCCACGATGGTCTCGGCGTCCCGGTGCGGGCCGACCACGATCACCGGGACGCCGTCGGCCCGCAACTCCCGCAGGGCGTCCACCGGTTCGGCGCAGCGCAGGACGACGGCGTCCACGCCGCCCGGGACGCGGAAGGGCGGGGGCGGGCGCAGACTCACCACTCGCTCGACGTACGGGTCGTCCGGGGCCGGCCAGTCGGGATGCGGCCAGCTGCCCTCGGGGCAGGCGAGGGCGACGGAGAGTTTCCGGGAAGTGCGCACGTCACTGTGTCCTTCCGCCGAAGCCGTACGAGTCCGTACGTGTCCGTACGTCCGTACATACGGAGACCGGCGTGGACATGTTCAAGCTTTCAAGGAACGCGCTCACGGCAGCAGTGGCGCGACCTCCTCCCCGAACTGCTCGATCTGCCCGACGAGTTCGTCCCTGCTCCGGCTGCGGAACCGCACCTGGACCTGGTCCACCCCCATCGCCCGATAGGCCCGCAACGACTCGGCGATGGCGTCGGCGGACCCACTGACCGTCCGCCGCCCGACGTCCCAGTCCGGCGTCCCGACGTACAGGGGCTCGGCGATGGCGCCCACGGTGAACGGCCCCTCGATCCCCGCCTCCTGTCTGAGCCGCCGTATCCGCGCGATGCGGTCCGGCAGCACGTCCCTCGGATCTCCCTGCGGCAGCCAGCCGTCGCCCTTGAGCGCGGCCCGTCGCAGGGCGGCCGGCGAGGACCCGCCGACCCAGAGGGGGACCCGGTCCTGCGCCGGGCGGGGCCGCTGCCCCAGCCCTTCGAAGTCGTACAGCTTGCCGTGGTGTTCGGGGAAGTCATCCGCCCCGAGCGCGGCGCGCAGGGCGTCGATCGACTCGTCCAGCACGGCCCCGCGCCGCTCGAAGTCGGCCCCCAGCACCTCGAACTCCTCCCGCACATGTCCGGCCCCGACCCCGAGGATCAGCCGGCCGCCCGACAGGTGGTCGAGGGTGGCGTACTGCTTGGCGGTGAGCAGCGGATGCCGCAGCCCCACCACGGCGACGTGACTGAGCAGCCGGGTCCGCGCGGTGGCCGCCGCCAGGAAGGCGAGGGTGGCGACGGGGTCGTACCAGACCGTGCTCATCGCGGACGCGAGGCGGCGCGGGATGGCGACGTGGTCGCAGCACGCCAGGTAGGCGAACCCGGCGCGGTCGGCGGCACGGGCCACGGCGAGCAGGTCCTCTGGCCCGGCGGCGGCCTCCCAGGGCTCGGCGTAGAGGGTGCTCTGGGACTGGACGGGGAGCTGGATCCCGTAAGCCAGGCTCACCGCGCCCCGTTTCACCGCGTCCCGTTTCACCGCGTCCCGTCCCAGAGCCCGTCGTCGGTCAGCCCCAGCAGCTCGATCGCGTTCCGCCGCACGATCCGCTCCACCACCTCAGGATCCAGGTGCCCCATCTGCGCCTCGCCGACCTCGCGGGACTTGGGCCAGGTGGAGTCGGAATGGGGATAGTCGGTCTCGTAGAGGACGTTGTTCAGTCCGATCGCGTCCAGATTGCGCAGCCCGAAGGCGTCGTCGAAGAAGCAGCCGTAGACGTGCTCGGCGAACAGCTCGGACGGCGGCCGGTGCACCTTGTCGGCGACGCCGCCCCAGCCGCGGTTCTCCTCCCAGACGACGTCGGCGCGCTCGAGGATGTAGGGGATCCAGCCGATCTGCCCCTCCGCGTACATCACTTTCAGATTCGGGAACTGCTCGAACTTGCCGCTCATCAGCCAGTCGACCATCGAGAAGCAGCAGTTGGCGAAGGTGATGGTGGAGCCGACGGCGGGCGGGGCGTCGGCGGAGGTGGAGGGCATCCGGCTGCTGCTGCCGATGTGCATGGCGACGACCGTGCCGGTCTCGTCGCACGCGGCGAGGAAGGGGTCCCAGTCGTCGGTGTGGATGGAGGGGAGCCCGAGGTACGGCGGTATCTCGGAGAAGGCGACGGCACGGACCCCGCGTGCGGCGTTCCGCCGGACCTCCTCGGCGGCCAACTGGGGGTCCCAGAGAGGGATCAGGGTGAGCGGGATGAGCCGCCCGCGCGCCTCGGGGCCGCACCACTCCTCCACCATCCAGTCGTTGTAGGCGCGGACGCAGAGCAGGCCCAGCTCGTGGTCCTTCGCCTCGGTGAAGGTCTGGCCGCAGAAACGCGGGAACGTCGGGAAGCAGAGGGCCGACTGGACGTGGTTGACGTCCATGTCGGCGAGCCGGGCGGGGACGTCGTACGACCCCGGCCGCATCTGCTCGTAGGTGATGACCTCGAGCTTGATCTCGTCCCTGCTGTACCCCACGGCGGTGTCGAGGCGGGTCAGGGGCCGGCGGAGCTCCTCGTAGACCCACCAGTCCCCGACGGGACCGTCGTCGCCGGGCTCGCCCATGACGGGCTTGAAGCGCCCGCCGAGGAACGTCATCTCCTTCACGGGCGCACGGACGATCCGGGGACCGACGCCCCGGTACTTCTCCGGGAGCCGGTCCTGCCAGACGGTCGCGGGCTCCACCGTGTGGTCGTCCACGGAGATGATCAGCGGAAACGTGCTCTCGTGGGTGTCCATGGCGCTCACGGTAGCGCTGATCTGACGGGGCGTCAGCTATGCGATACGACAAGAGAATCCAGACAGGCGCGAATCTCCGCAACCATCCGGTCAGGCTCTCGGAACACGTCCTGAGCGGTGTAGCGCAGGAGACTGCGCACCTCCGGACACTGGAGGACCTGATTGAAGCGGGAGACGTCCCGCCGGTGCGCCTCGCGGGTGCCGTGGTAGGCGTACCCCTCGATCTCCACGGCCAGCCCCTCGCGCCGGAAGAGGAAGTCCAGCACGACCCGGCGACCGGCCGTGGTGAACAGTTCCACCTGGCAAACTCCGGCCGGAGACCGGCATCCAGCATGCGCAGACGGGCGATGGTCTCGGCCGGCGACCCCGCCCGCGGATCGCACAACCCGAGTAGGCGCTGGCCCTCCGCCGATCCTCGGCACGGGTCTGCCAGAGCGGCTGCGACAGCGTCCAGCCGTGCGAGCGGTGCCCGCCGTGAACCGTGAACCCGACGGTAGGTGATCGCCGACTCCAGGGCGACGAGCGCGTCGTCCCTCGGCTCGGAGCAGAGCAGGTCCGTGAGCGTACGCACGGGGCTCGTGAGCCGCAGGCCGTTCCGCACCGCCATCTCCCCTAGACCGAGGCGAGTCCGACGTACGCGTACACCCTTCGCCTTGCCGCGAAAGCTGAGACCGGGGTCGATGAACTCCAAGGGCGCCTCGGCAGCTGGGGCGAGGGTCTCGATCCACCACAGAGCGGTGACGGAACGGTGGCTCACGACGAGCCGCGGGTTGACGAGCTGAACCGCCCGAAGCCGCGTGGGCAGGTCAGCGCCCCGCCCCGGCTCCACCC
>NZ_NGFN01000505.1 GCF_002148965.1 Streptomyces swartbergensis
ACGGTGTCCCGAAGCCTCAGTCGTGCGGCTGGTGGCGGCCCGTGCGCCCGGGGTCTTCACAGGTCGGGGGCGACGTGGTGCTGGGGGGCGGGGCAGGGTGGGTTCCGGTGGGCTGACGTCCGAGTCCGGACAGGGCGCGGACGCTGAGAGACCGATCACTGTGGACGCGGCGGGCGTCGTGGTGCTGGGTGCCTGCGCCGGCTGGTCCCTGATCACGGCGGCGGTGCACGACGGCCGGCCCGAGGGTGTGCTGCTCGCCGTGCTGGCCGTGGCGGCCGGGTACGCCGCCGGACGGATCGGCGGGGCGCTGCTGCCGGTCGGCGCGCCCTGCGCCGGGGCGCTGGCCGGAATCGGGCTGACCGTGGCCGTTCCGCACCTCGCGCCGGGCCCCCAGATCACCACGCCTCTCGGGCATGCCGGGGCGACGGCTGCCGTGCTGACGCTGTCGGCCGGTGCCGCGTGCTGCGCCGCCTGGGCCGCTCGTGTTCCGGCCGTGCGGTTCGCCCTGCGTCTGCTGGCCGCCGGGACGGCGGTGCTGGCGGCGGTGCTCGGCTCGGCCACCGGCTGTGTCACCTCGGTCGCGGTGCTGCTGTGCTCGCTGGCCGCCGGCCGCACCCGGCACCGCGGCGCCAGCCTCGCCGTACTGGGCACGGTCGCCGCCCTGGTGACCGGTCTGACCTGGGCGGTCGCGGCGCGGGCCGTGCCGGGCGGGCTCGTGACCGCCTTCGAAGAGCGGCTCACGCCGCACCGCGTACAGCTCTGGCAGGACGCCTGGCATCTGCTGGGCGACGACGCTGTCCTGGGGGGCGGCCCGGGGCGCTTCGGGGAGCTGAGCACGACGTCCGCGCAGTCACTGCTGTCCGACGGCAAGCCCCACTCGGCACCCCTGCAGCAGGCGGCCGAACAGGGGATCGTCGGTGTGGTCCTGCTGGCGGCGGCGTTCGGCTGGGTGCTGTACGCGCTGTGGCGCGGCCCCCGCCCGACGCCGGTGGCGCTCACCGCGGGCGCGGCCCTGACGGCGCTCGCGGCCATCGCCGCGATCGGCAACGCGCTCAGCTTCACGGCGGTGTCGGTCGGTGCGGGACTGCTGGCGGGCATGGCCACGGCCCGGCCGCTCGTCGTCGAACCGGCGAGCACCGCGCCGGACACGCGTCGCCGGCGCGCCGGACGCACCCCGGCGTGGTGATCGGAAGCCCGTTCAGTGTGCGTGAGCGCCCGGCTTGGCCCGTCCCAGCCGCGCCTTGATCACCTGTACGGCCGCCTCCGCGTCGTCCACGGTGATCGTGAAGGTGTGTCCGTCCCACAGCTCCAGCACGACGCCCTCACCCCGTCGTACGACCACCGCGGTGCCCTTCTCCGGCAGCCATCGGTAGCCCCAGCCGCCCCAGTGGCGGGGAGTGACATGGGAGATGTACGTGGCGCCCGCCACATCGGAGAGCGGGATGCGGCGGCGGGGCAGGCCGATGTGGCCGCAGCGCACCTCCAGGTGCTCCTCGTCGACCCGCAGGGCGACGTGCACGAAGGCGAGCGTTCCGAAGAGGACCAGCAGCCCGGCGGCGATGCAGCCGACCACGGCCATGACCAGCGGGGCGATACCGGACGTCCAGGCCGAGTCGACGGCCAGTTCGATGCCCAGCGCCATGCAGGCGGCGCCGATGAGCGCCAGCAGCCACTGGACCCGGTTGGTGGCCCGGCCGGTCCATACGTCGGGGTGCGCGTGGGGAGCGTTCTCGCCGTGGCGGTGGTCCCTCATGCATATGAGGTTACTCAGGTTTCGCTCCGCTGGTACCTCATGGCGGAGCGTGACTGCGCCGGCCGGGCGGCGTGCCGGATCGGGCACGCCGACGACGCTCGGTGACCGGTGCCGGTCAGCCGGCCGGCGTGACCGCCCGCAACAGCCGCCCTTCGTCGTACGCCAGGGCGGGTGCGGGCAGCGTGCCCTCGCGTCCGCTCAGCAGGACGGTCAGGGTGCCGTGGGGCGTGGCGCCCGGCGCGGGCTGCTCGCCGAGCCGGCGCAGGGCCTGCGCGACCACGGCGCCCGCGGAGCCGTGCAGCACGAGGGGCGGCCGGCCGGGGCGCTGGACGGCGGCCCGGATGCGCTCGGCGACCAGTTCGTAGTGGGTGCAGCCCAGGACGACGGTGGTCACCTCGTCGGGGGTCAGTGCGGCGGCCGCGGACACGGCCGCGTCGATCGCCGCCTCRTCCGCGCGTTCGACGGCCTCGGCGAGGCCCCAGCAGGGCACCTCGGTGACGGGCACCCCGCCGGCGAAGTCGCGGATCAGGGTGCGCTGGTACGTGCTGCCGGTGGTGGCCGGGGTCGCCCAGATGGCGAGGTGTCCGCCGCCGGCCGCGGCCGGCTTGATCGCCGGGACGGTGCCGATGACCGGAAGCCCGGGTTCGAGGCGGGCGCGCAGGGCGGTGAGCGCGTGCACGGTGGCGGTGTTGCAGCCGACGATCAGGGCGTCGGGGCGGCGCGCGGCGGCCGCCTCGGCGACGGCCAGGGCGCGCTCGGTCAGGTCTTCCGAGGTCCTCGCTCCCCACGGCATGCCCTCGGGGTCCAGGGAGAGCACGAGATCGGCGTCGGGGCGCAGCCGACGAACCGCGGCGGTGGCCGCCAGCAGACCGATTCCGGAGTCCATGAGCGCGATCTTCACCCGATCACGATAGACGATGCGCGGTCCCGGGCCGTTCCGGTGGGGCAGACTGCGCGCGTGAGCGCCGTTGTGTGGACTGCCGCTGGATCGCTTCTCGCCTGGCTGTGGCTGCTGCTCTGTCAGGGCTTCTTCTGGCGCACGGACGTGCGGCTGCCGCCGCGCCGGGAGCCGGACGTGTGGCCGTCCGTGTGCGTCGTCGTCCCGGCCCGCGATGAGGCGGCGGTGCTGCCGGCCGCGCTGCCGTCGCTGCTGAGGCAGGACTATCCGGGGCGGGCGGAGGTCTTCCTCGTCGATGACGGCAGTACCGACGGCACCGGTGACCTGGCCCGGGAACTGGCGCGCGGGAACGGCGGGCTGCCGCTGACCGTGGGCTCGCCGGGTGAGCCGCCCGCGGGCTGGACCGGCAAGCTGTGGGCGGTGCGCCACGGCATCGGCCTGGCACGCGCGCGTGACCCCGAGTACCTGCTGCTGACGGACGCCGACATCGCGCACGCGCCGGACAGTCTGCGGGAGCTGGTGGCGGCGGCCCGTGCGGGTGGGTTCGACGTCGTCTCGCAGATGGCGCGCCTGCGGGTGGAGAGCGTGTGGGAACGGTTCGTCGTGCCCGCCTTCGTCTACTTCTTCGCGCAGCTCTACCCCTTCCGCCGGATCGGCAAGGAGGGCACGCGCACGGTGGCAGCGGCCGGTGGCTGCGTCCTGCTGCGGGCTCAGGCCGCCGAACGGGCGCGGATCCCGGACGCGATCCGGCACGCCGTGATCGACGACGTGGCCCTCGCGCGGGCGGTGCAGCGCAGCGGCGGCCGCGTCTGGCTGGGGCTGGCCGACCGGGTGGACAGCGTCCGGCCGTATCCGCGGCTGGCCGACCTGTGGCGGATGGTGTCGCGCAGTGCGTACGCCCAGCTGCGGCACAACCCCCTGCTGCTGGCCGGGACGGTCGCCGGGCTGGCGCTGGTGTATCTGGTGCCCCCGGTGGCGGTCGTGGTGGGGATGGCGGCGGGGGACGCGGCGGCAGCGGTCGTCGGAGGGGCGGCCTGGCTCGTGATGACGGGGACGTACGTGCCGATGCTCCGCTACTACCGGCAGCCGATGTGGCTCGCTCCCCTGCTGCCGTTCACCGCGTTCCTCTATCTCCTCATGACGGTCGACTCGGCGGTGCAGCACTACCGGGGACGCGGCGCGGCCTGGAAGGGCCGCACCTACGCCCGCCCGGACGCCGTACCCGACGAGGGCTGACGGCGCGGGAGGAGTCACTTCCGGCCGGGGGTCCAGTTCATGCCCCACCCGTAGGCGTAGTCGACGGTCCGCTGGGGGCTCACCCCGCGCTCGGGCACGAGGTAGCGCGCCTCCCGCTGGACGACCAGGTCGCCGCCCGTGTTGGTGATCAGGGCGAGCGCGCACACGGGCGAGGGAACGGTGCACTCGTCGAGGGAGAAGTCGACGGGGGCGCCGTGCTGCGGCCGGAGGGTGACGGTGGCGTTCAGGTCGGCGAACGAGCGGGCGCCTTCGTAGATGGTGACGAAGACGAGGATGCGCCGGAAGTCGTTCTTGTGGTCGAGATTGACGGTGAGGTTCTCACCGGTCGATACGGCGCCGGTGCGGTCGTCGCCGTCGAGGTGGATGTACGGGGGCTGGTGCAGTGCCCCGAAGGCGTTGCCGAGGGCCTGGACGACGCCCTTGCTGCCGTCGGTGAGTTCGTACAGCGCACACAGGTCGAGGTCGAGGTCGGAGTGCATGGCGGCCGGGCGGCCGAACTTGCTGCTCCATCCCGAGAACTGCTTGCGGACCTGCCAGTTGAGGTTCACGTGCAGGGCGCCGGAGGTGCCGCCCTGCTTGGTGAGCGACACGGAGGGGGCCGCCTTGGTGAGCGTCACCTTGGTGAGGCGGACGGGCTCGGGCGGTGCCGCCGGGGG
>NZ_NGFN01000506.1 GCF_002148965.1 Streptomyces swartbergensis
TCGCGAAGTTCCCGAGGACGCGGCGGAACTGTGCCGGGTCCAGGGGAGCGCGCTCGTCCTCGCCGACGCACCGCAACTCGGGGCGCGGCAGCGCTTCGACGGGCTCCGGGGCGGGTGTGCGGACCGACCTGAGGTAGCGGACGGCGGCTTCTGCCATTCCTGCTTGTCCCATCACACCCATCATTGAAACTGACGGCACGTCAGATAGGAAGGGTCAGTGGCCCCCGAACACCGGGCTCCGCCGCTCCGCGAAGCTCCGTACGCCCTCCTGCGCGTCCGCCGTCGTCATGTTGATCTCCTGCGCGGCGGCCTCGGCGGCGAAGGCGGTCGCGCGGTCGGCGTCGAGGGAGGCGTTGACGAGCTGTTTGGTCAGGGCGAGAGCGCGGGTCGGGCCGGTGGCGAGGCGTTCGGCCCAGGCGCGGGCCGTCTTGTCCAGGTCGCCGTCCGGGACGACCCGGTTGACCAGCCCCATCCGCTCCGCGTCGGTCGCCGAGAGCGCGTCGCCGAAGAACATCAACTCCTTCGCGCGCCGCGGGCCGATGAGGCGGGGGAGGAGGTAGGCGCCTCCGCCGTCCGGCACCAGACCGCGTCGTACGAACACCTCGATGAAACGGGCCGATTCGGCCGCGAGGGCCAGGTCGCAGGCGAACGCCAGATGCGCGCCGAGGCCCGCCGCCGTGCCGTTGACCGCCGCGAGCACCGGCTTCTCGCAGTCGAGGACGGCGGCGATCAGACGCTGGGCGCCGGAGCGGAGAGTGCGGGCGACGTCTCCGGGGGCGCGTTCGCCGGTCGTCGTGGCGGCGGTGCCCCGGAGGTCCGCGCCGGCGCAGAAGCCGCGCCCCGTTCCCGTCAGGACGACCGCGCGTACGTCCGGCGACGCGGACGCCTCCGACAGCAGCCGCACGACCTCGTCCCGATCGTCGGGCGTGAGGGCGTTGAGGGTCTCGGGCCGGTTGAGGGTGATGGACAGGACGTGGTGGCCCCTCGTGTGCAGAACGGCGGGTTCCGTCATCGGCTGCACACCGCCAGCGCGTCCAGCGCCACCGCTCCCTGCCCCTGGGGCAGGACCATCAGCGGGTTGATGTCCAACTCCGCGAGCTGGTCGCCGAGTTCGAATGCCATGCGTTGCACGCGCAGGACGACTTCGACGAGTGCGTCCAGGTCCGCCGGCGGCCGGCCCCGGACCCCGTCGAGCAGCGCCCGGCCGCGCAGCCCGGCGAGCATGTCCCGCGCCTGGTCCTCACCGAACGGCGGCACCCCTACGGCGGTGTCGCGCAGGACCTCCACGAGCACGCCGCCGAGCCCCACGGTCACGGTCGGTCCGAACAGGTCGTCGTGCGTGACTCCGACGACCATCTCGACGCCCTGCTCGACCATCTGGCAGACCAGTACGCCGTCCAGCGGGACATCCTCGTAGCGGGCGATGTCGGTCAGCTCCCGGTAGGCGTCGCGGACCTGGCTCGCCGAGGTGAGCCCGATCTTCACGAGGCCCAGTTCGGTCTTGTGGGCGATCCGGGCCCCCGAGGCCTTCATCACCACCGGGTAGCCCACCAGTCCCGCCGCCCGTACGGCCGCCGCCGCGCTGGTCACCAACTGCTCGCGCGGCACGCGGATGCCGTACGCCCGCAGCAGCTGCTTCGCCGCGTGCTCGCTGAGCTGCTCGCCGGGCCGCATGAGCGCCTGGGCTTTGCGGTAGGACGGCGAGGGGGTGCGCGGGGCGTCGTCGAAGGGGGAGCGGTAGCCGGTCGTGAAGCGGTGGTGGCCGAGGTAGGCGCGGACGGCGGTGAGGCAGTTGCCGACCGTGCGGAAGGTGGCCACGCGGGAGGAACCGAGCAGGACCTCGCGGTAGGCCGGCTCGGTGCCGACCGGTGAGCCCCAGACCACGCACACCAGCTTGTCCGTCTGCTCCGCCGCCTCCACCAGGTCCCGTACGAGCCGGTCGCTGAGCGGGGGGAACGGCCCGGTGATCGGGCAGATGAGCACGCCCACCTCGGGGTCGTCGAGGATGGCGTCGATGATCTTCCGGCCGCGTCGGTCGCCGACCGGGTGACCGCCGTTGTCGACGGGGTTGGCGACGCTCAGGTACCCGGGTATCCACTGGTGCAGCTCGGCCTGTTTGGCCTCGGACAGGACCGGGAGCCGCAGGCCAGCCTCGGTCGCCAGGTCGGCGACGTGCGCGCCCGTGCCGCCGGAGATCGAGTAGACGACGACCCCGTCGGCGCGCGGCGGGCGGGCCCGGGCCAACAGGGCTGCTGTGTCCTGGAGTTCGTCCAGGCCGTCGACGCGGATCACGCCGTACTGCCGTAGCGCCGCGTCCACCACCGCGTCCGCGCCGGTCAGCTTGCCGGTGTGGGAGGCGGCCGTGCGGGCGCCGGTCTCGGTGCGGCCCACCTTGACCGCGACGACCGGCACGCCGCGCCGGGCGGCCCGGTCGGCGGCGAGCAGGAAGGAGCGGCCGTCCTTCAGCCCCTCCAGGTAGCAGGCGATGGCGCCGACCTCGGGCTGCTCGGCGAAGTAGGAGAGGAAGTCGGCGGTCTCCAGGTCGGCCTCGTTGCCGGTGGGTGCCCAGTGGGAGATCCGGATGCCGAGTTCCTGGAGGGCGAACAGGGGGCGGCCCTGGTGGCCGGACTGGGTGATCAACGCGATCGCCGGCCCCTCCAGGTCGTCACGGAACCGCTCGAAGGCGTTGAGGTTGGTGTTGGGGCCCAGCAGCCGCATCCCGGACCGCTCGACGGCGGCGGCCAGTCGCCGCTGGGCGGCCTCGCCCTCCGGCCCGGTCTCCGCGAACCCGGAGGCGAAGACGACCGCGAACCGTGCCTTGACCTCGGCCAGTTCCTCGACCACCGGGAGGGGGTCGCCGACCAGCACGACGGCCAGGTCGATCTGCTCGGGCAGGCCGGCGACGGAAGGGCGGCAGGGCATGCCGAAGACGGACGGCCTGCTCGGATGCACCGGATACAGCCGCGCCCCGACCCGCTCGGCCCAGTCGGCCAGTTGCCGTGTGACGCCGGTGTTGGGTCGCCCTTCGGCGTCGGACGCGCCGATCACGGCGACGGACCGCGGGCGGAAGAAGCGGTCCAGATCGGGTGCGTCGGCGTGCAGCGGACGTCCGCTGACATCGAGGTCTCCGAGCTGGGCCGGCCTGCCGTGCACGACGGGCCCGGACCGTTCGCCACAGGCGATGGCCCGGGCCCGGCGGGAGTCGGTGGTGAGGGTGCCGTGGGTCGATCCAAGCATCGTTCCGCCCGCTCCTGTGAGACAGCCGCTAACTGACGCTCTGTCAGATTATCCGAACTGACATGACGTCAGGAATGGCTGTGCAGGCAGCAAGTTGCGGTACCCCTGGGCCTCAGCCCTGTTCTCGCCCCCTGGTTTCAGCCCGGCAGTCGCGACACCCTCCCCGAACCGTCCCGCGCGATGGCCTTCGCGATCCTCACCGCGTCGATCGCCATCTCGCGGAACATGCCGCTGATCGGGTTGGTGAAGCCGGTGAAGTACAGGCCGGGCGCGGTCCGCGGGCTGCGGGGGCCCTGGGCGACGGGCCTCCCGCGGGCGTCGAGCACGTCGAGGTGGCCGACGAGGCCCTCCAGGGCCCGCGTGTAGCCGGTGGCCGCGACGACGGCGTCCGGGGAGAGGCGGGTGCCGTCGGCGAGTACGACCTTGCCGTCCTCGAAGCCCTCCACGGCCGCCACGACCTCCACCCTGCCCTTGCGCACGGCGTCGATCAGACCGACGTCCTGGACGGGGACGGCGCCCTCGGTGACCCGGGTGTAGAGGCCGGTGTCGGGCCGCGGCAGGCCGTGGGCGGACAGATCGGGCACGCTCAGTCTGCCCATCTGGCGGGCCATCCGGTCGACGAGGCCGACCGGCAGGTGCCGTGCCATGACGCCGGAGTACTGCGCGGCCCAGCCCGCGGTCGAGCGGCGCACGATGTGCGGGACGGTGCGGATGGACAGCCGTACCCGGGCGCCGCCGTCCGCCAGGTCCACGGCGATCTCGGCGCCGGTGTTGCCGGCGCCCACGACGAGGACCTCACGTCCGGCGAAGGGCTCGGCGTTGCGGTAGGCGGAGGCGTGCAGGAACTCGCCGGTGTACGTGTCGCGGCCGGGCCAGTCGGGCACGCGGGGCGTGTGGTTGTAGCCGGTGGCGACGACGACGGCCGCGCCGGTCAGCTCCCGGCCGCCGGTGGCGTGCAGCAGCCAGCCCGTGCCGTCGGGCGCGTGCTCGATACGGGACACCTCGACGCCGGTGACGATTTCGAGCCGGTGGTGCTCGGCGTACTTCTCCAGGTACCGCACCACGTTGTCCCGGGACACCCACCGCCCGAACCGGCGCGGCATCGGCAGGCCGGGCAGGGAGGACAGACGGCGGGTGGTGTGCAGGTGCAGCCGGTCGTAGTGGCCGCGCCAGGACGCCCCGACGTGGCCGGACTTCTCCAGGACGACGGCCCGTATGCCCCGGGCCCGCAGCGCGTACGCGGCGGAGAGTCCGCCGGGGCCGCCGCCGATGACGTAGACGGTGCGGTCGGGTGGAGGGGGCGCGGAGGAGTGTGTGGG
>NZ_NGFN01000507.1 GCF_002148965.1 Streptomyces swartbergensis
CTCTCAGCCCGCCCCCGGCTCCGCCACTGCACACCCCGCCGGGGCCGGCGTCGCCTCAACGCCGCGGAGGGTCTCATGCCCGGGCATGCCGGCTCGGCCCAGCACCCAACTCGCTCCACGCAACGCCTTCGCCGCCTTCTTCAGCGGCGCCAGGCAGGCCGCCGCCTGCCGGTGGTCGGTCACGCTGCCCGGCGCGCACACCACAGTGGCGAGCGACAGCGTGACCGGCCGACCACCCGCCGTCCACAGGGCGTCCAGCACGGAGGCGGCCAGCGGATCGAGGCCCTCCGGTTCGGCGAGCACCAGGAAGTCGTCGCCGCCGATATGACCGACGCGGGTGCCGTCCGTCGCGGCCTGCTGCAACGCACGCCCCACCGCCCGGATCAGCTCGTCGCCCGCCGCGAACCCGGCCCCGTCGTTGACCTGCTTGAAGTGGTCGACGTCCAGCCAGCTCAGCGCGAACGCCCGCCCGGACGCGATCCGCCGGTCCACCTCACCGGTGATCGCGTCCGAGCCGGGCAGACGCGTCAGCGGATTGAGCCCCGCTGCCTCCTCCACCCGCGTCTCGGCCAGTGCGCGCACGAGATCCGCGAGCCGCACGACGCCCACGCACCGCCCGTGGTCGTCCACGACGGCGACATCGTCCGACGTACGGTCCCGTCCACCGACCGCCACGACGTCCAGCACCTCCCAGGCGGTGGCGTCGACGCCCACCGTCCGCGGTGGGTCACCGAGCTTGGCCGCGGGCCGGTCGGCGTACAGGGCATGCCCGTAGCGCCCCGACATCGACAGCAGGAAGCGGGACCGGTGCACCGACCGGACCGGCACTCCGGCGGTGTCCACGAGCAGCACCCCGGACACGTCCGGCGACCCGGTCAGCAGCGCCCGCACCTGCCCCGCGGACGCCGTGGCGGGCAGCAGCGCGGCGGGTCGCACGAACTCCCGCACCGGCGGCCCGGACCGCGGCACGGCCACATCACCGGGGGAGCGGGGCGGAACGTAGACGTCCGCGGCGGGCAGCCGGGCCGGCGGGGCGAACAGCTCGCCCTGCGCCAGCTGTGCCCCGGCCGCCAGCGCCGCCGCGCACTGCGCCTCGGTCTCCACGCCCTCGACAGCCAGGAGAGCCCCCAACTCGTCGCACAGCGTCCGCATCGACCGCACCACCGCCGGCCGCGCCAGCAGCGACGCGTCCAGCTTCACCAGGTCGGACGCGATGTCCGACAGGAGCCGCAAGGGCACGTCCCCGTCCCCGACACCGTCGGCGCAGATCCGGAAGCCCTGCCCGCGCAGCCTGGACACCGCCTCCAGCAGTGCCCGCTGCGGCACGTGCGTGTACGGCGGGCAGACGTCGATCGTCACCTCCCATGGAAGCCGCCCCGCCTCGCGCACGGCGTCGTGCAGTGAAGGGAGCCCGCCCAGGTCGGCGAGAGTGCCGGCGAACACGTTAACGAACAGCGGCAACAGGGTCTCCTTGCGCACCGCCGCCCGGACCGCCGACACCGCCAGTCGGCTGTCGAGCTCGGGATCCCGGCGGGCCTCGGCCAGGATGTCGCCGGTCTCCGGACGGGCGAGTATCTCCAGACCCGCGACCGCGCCGGTCGTCAGATTGACCACCGGTTGGAAGGCGAAGCGGAGAGTGTCCGTCCAGGAGTGCACGGGAGCATGATGACTCCGCTGGCGCACGCCCAAGCGCAGTTCATGAGACGTTCACGCAGGATTCCTGGGCGGTCACGCAGCGTATGTCGAGGCCCAGGTCGCGGCCGCGTCATCAGCGCCCGCGCCGGCACGGATCCGTGCCTGTGCCGACACCGCCTGGTGCCATGTCCCGGCACCCCGTGTCACGCCGTTCCGGCCCGCCCTTGTGGCGTCCCGGTACCGCCCAAGCCGTGTCCGGCTCCGACTCCGTGCCGCGTCCCGGCACCGCCCCCAAGCCGTGCCCGGCACGGCCCCCTGCCGCGTCCGACACCCCGGCTCACCGCACCGCGATCACAGCCGACCCATGCCCGAACAACCCCTGGTTCGCACTGATGCCCACGCGCGCTCCCGCGACCTGCCGGTCACCTGCCTCGCCCCGCAACTGCCAGGCCAGCTCACACACCTGGGCTATCGCCTGCGCGGGAACCGCCTCGCCGAAGGAGGCCAGCCCACCACTGGCGTTCACCGGTATTCGCCCGCCCAGGGCCGTCGCCCCGTCCCGCAGCAGCTTGGCGCCCTCGCCCTCACCGCACAGCCCCAGGTCCTCGTACCACTGCAACTCGAGCGCCGTGGACAGGTCGTAGACCTCGGCCAGCGACAGGTCCTCCGGCCCGACTCCCGCCTCCTCGTAGGCCGCTCGGGCGATGGACACCCGGAACGTCTCGGCGGGCGGATCGACCGCCACCGCGGAGTCCGTGGCGATGTCCGGCAGGTCAAGAACCGTGTTCGGGTAACGCGGCGTCACCGTCGACACGGCCCGGATCCGCACCGGATCCGCATGTCCGTGCCGCCGCGCGAACTCCAAGCTGGAGAGCACCAACGCCGCGCCGCCGTCGGAGGTCGCGCAGATGTCGAGCAGCCGCAGCGGATCGGCGACGACGGCGGAGGCGGCGACCTCCTCGGCGGTCACCCGCTCGCGGTAGCGCGCGTTGGGGTTCAGCGCTCCCATCGCCGCGTTCTTCACCTTCACCTGTGCGAAGTCCTCCGCGGTGTCGCCGTGCACGGCCATGCGCCTGCGGGCGTAGAGCCCGAAGTACACGGGGTTGGTCGCCCCGAGAACCCGGAACCGCAGCCAGTCCGGATCGTCGGGCCGGTCCCCGCCCGCGGGGCGGAAGAACCCCTTGGGAGCGGCATCGGCTCCCACCACGAGCACCACATCGGCGAGCCCGGAGAGGATCTGGGCCCGCGCGGCATCCACGGCCTGCGCCCCGGACGCGCACGCGGCGTACACGTTCGTGACCCGGGCCCCTTGCCAGCCCAGTGCCTTCGCGAACGTCGCTCCGGCGACATACCCGGGATAACCGCCACGGACGGTGTCCGCGCCGACGACCGAACCGATGTCCCGCCAGTCCAGCCCGGCGTCGGTGAGCGCCGCGCGGGCGGCTGCGACGCCGTACTCGACGAAGTTCCGTCCCCACTTGCCCCATGGGTGCATGCCCGCGCCCAGCACCGCCACCTCGCCCATCACGCCTCCACCCCCGTCGGCCGCCAGTGCCACGTCGTCCAGGTCGTTTCCGCGTCCTCGTGGAGCATGCCGGGCACGACCTCCGCCTCCATGCCCACCGTCAGATCCTCGACGGTGACCCCGGGAGCCGCCTGTCCCAGCACCACGATCCGCTCGGCCTCCAGCTCCACCGCGATCAACGTGCACGGCTCCCACGAGAGTTCCGGATCGCTCACATAGGGTGACGGCGGCCGATACCGGCTGTCCGTGTACGACCAGACGCGGCCACGCCGCGACAGCGGGAACTCCGCCAACTCTCCGCCCCCGCAGGCGGGGTTGCGGCAGTGATGGTCCTCGCGGGGGAAGAAGACCGAGGCGCACGCCGCGCAACGCGTGCCGAGCAGCCGGAAACCGTCCCCCTCCCCGGCGAACCACCCCGCCACCACAGGCGTTCGTGTACACGACACAGTGCCTCCCCGCAGACCAAATCTGACGGAACGTCAGAAGTCTGCCACGGTCCTCCGGATTTGGGCATCCCTTCCCCGGCGGAACCGTCTCCCGGGAGACGCAGGAGCCATGACACGACTCATCACCGTGGCACGCGGCCTGATCACCGCACCCTCGCGCTCACTGAGCCGCCCGCCCGAGACGCCCTCTCCGTGATCGGCTACAGTCCGCCGCGTGTCCGAAACTCAGCACTCCAGTTCCAATTCCGCGCCGAACTCCCACTGTTCGAGCTGCGGCGTGCCCTACGGCGAGGGCGTCTCCGGCTGGCCCCGCACCTGCCCGGCGTGCGGCAGCGTGGCCTACCGCAATCCGCTCCCGGTCGCGGTGGCCCTCCAGCCCGTCTACGACACCAAGGGCACCGCCCTGGTCGTCATCACCCGAACCGTCGCTCCCGCGCGCGGGGGCACGGCCCTGCCCGGTGGCTACATCGACGACCGAGAGGACTGGCGGCACGCCGTCGTACGCGAGCTCAAGGAGGAAACCGGCATCGACGCGGCCGCCCGCGACGTACGCCTCGTCGACGCCATGAGCTCGCCCGACGGACACCTGCTGCTGTTCGGCCTCCTCCCGGAACGCCCTGTCGAGGGTCTGCCGCCCTCCGCCGCCACGGACGAGACGGAGGGCTGGCACCTCCTGCGCAGGGCGGAGGAACTCGCCTTCCCCCTGCACACCGTGGCCGTACGGGCCTGGTTCGAGGGCCGCTACATCTGAGCTCGGCGCCCCCCGGCCCCGCGGACGCGCACCGGGTGGGACGGCTCGCCCCCGCCGTTCTCACCCTCACGCTCGACGACCACGCGCGAGCCCATCCACCGAGCGGTGTAGCGCTCGATCTCCGGCTCGTCCCACCCCTCGCCCCCGTCCGGCACGACCATCC
>NZ_NGFN01000508.1 GCF_002148965.1 Streptomyces swartbergensis
GAGGCGGGTCGTAACGGGGAGGTCCGCCGCTCGCGGGTCGGTCCGCGCTGCTCCTCGTACGTCATGACACCGGCTCCTTCAGGGCACGGTCCGCCGGGATGTCCGCCGTGACCGTCACCGCGGCCGGGTCCAGGTCGCCGGGGGTCGGCATGACGCTGCCGGGCAGTTGGACGGCCGCCGCGCCGTGGGCGACCGCGGAGGCGAGGGCCTCGGGGCCGCTGCCGCCGGCGATCAGGAAACCGGCGAGGGAGGAGTCACCGGCGCCCACGTTGCTGCGTACGRCGTCCACGCGGGCGCCGCCGAACCAGGCGCCCTCGTCGGACACCAGCAGCTGCCCGTCGGCGCCGAGGCTCGCGAGGACGGCCCGGGCGCCCATCTCGCGCAGCTCCTCGGCCGCCTTCACGGCGTCGCCGACGGTGGCGAGGGGGCGGCCGACGGCCTCCGCGAGCTCCTCGGCGTTGGGCTTGACCACGTCGGGCCGCTCACGCAGGGCGGCGAGGAGCGCGGGCCCGGAGGTGTCCAGGGCGATCCGGGCACCGGCGGCGTGCGTGCGGGCGACCAGCTCGGCGTACCAGGAGGGGGCGAGGCCGCGCGGCAGGCTGCCGCAGCAGGCGATCCAGGCGGCGTCGCGGGACTGCTGCCGTACGGTCTCCAGGAGCAGTTCGCGCTCGGCCTCGGACAGTTCGGGGCCCGGCGCGTTGATCTTCGTCAGGACGCCGTCGGCTTCGGCGAGGGCGATGTTGGAGCGGGTGGCCCCGGCGACCGGGACCGGCGCGACCTCGATGCCCTGTGCGTCGAGCAGGTCGGCGACGAGCGCGCCGGGGGCGCCGCCCAGGGGCAGGACCGCCACCGTGCGCTGCCCGGCCGCGGCGACCGCGCGCGAGACGTTCACGCCCTTGCCGCCCGGGTCCATCCGCTCGCCGGTGGCGCGGATGACCTCGCCGCGGTCGAGGGACGGCACCTCGTAGGTGCGGTCCAGGGACGGGTTGGGGGTCACGGTGAGGATCATGCGCGCACTACTTCCGTGCCGCCGCGCTCGATCGCGACGGCGTCTTCGGGGCTCAGCCCGCTGTCGGTGACCAGCAGGTCCACATCGCTCAGGTCGCCGAAGCGGGCGAAGTGCTCCTGGCCGTGCTTGGAGGAGTCGGCGAGCAGCACCACGCGGCGGGCGGCGGCCACGGCCGCGCGCTTGACGGCGGCCTCGGCGAGGTCGGGGGTGGTCAGGCCGTGTTCGGCGGAGAAGCCGTTGGCGGCCACGAACAGCACGTCCGCGCGGATCTCGCCGTACGCGCGCAGCGCCCAGGCGTCCACGGCGGCGCGCGTGCGGTGCCGCACGCGCCCCCCGATGAGGTGGAGCTGGATGCCGGGATGGTCGGCGAGGCGGGCCGCGATGGGCAGGCTGTGCGTGACGACCGTGAGGGAGGCCTCCAGCGGGAGGGCGGCGGCCATTCTGRCGACCGTCGTGCCGGCGTCGAGGATCATCGTGCCCTCGGTCGGCAGTTCCGCGAGGGCCGCCTTGGCGATGCGGTCCTTCTCGTCGGGGGCCGTCGTCTCGCGCTCGGCGAGGTCCGGCTCGAAGTCCAGGCGCCCGGCCGGGATGGCCCCACCGTGCACCCGGCGGACCAGTCCGGCGCGGTCGAGGGCCTTCAGGTCCCGGCGGATCGTCTCCGCCGTCACCTGGAACTCCTCGGCCAGCGACACGACATCCACTCGGCCGCCGTCACGGGCGAGCCGGAGAATCTCCTGCTGCCGCTCCGGTGCGTACATGTCTGTTCGCCTCCGACTCATGCCCGAACGTGTGGTTTCAGCGGGAGGCTACGCCGAGATTTCCGCAAAGTAAACAGGTTCGGACTCAATCGGGCATGATCGGAAACAAGGACGGCTCGGGAACAAGGACGGCTTGGGAAGAAGGACGGCTCGGGACAAGGACGGCTCGGGAACAAGGACGGGCTCGGCACCCATGTGCCGAGCCCGTTCTCCGACGATTGCCGGACGAATGCCGACGATTGCCGGACGATCGTCAGGAGACCAGCGCCGGTTCCTTCGGCTCCACCGTCGCCTGCTCCCCCTCGACATGCTGCGCCGGCCGCTTCGGGAGGGCGAACATCAAAAGGAAGATCACGCCCATCACCGCGGCCACCCAGCCCAGCGAGTTCCGGAAGGCGTCCGCGAAGGCCGGGCCCACCTGGTCCCGGCGCAGATCGTCGCCGATCGTTCCGAAGAAGACGACCGACACCAGGCCCAGCCCCAGCGCGTTGCCCATCTGCTGCACGGTGTTGAGCAGCCCGGACGCCGAGCCGGAGTGCTCGCGCGGCACCTCGGAGAGGATCGCGTCGGTCAGCGGAGCGACGATCAGGCCCATGCCCACGCCCATCACCACCAGCGGCAGCGCCATCTGCCAGGGCGCGATGCCGAGGCCGTAGTGCCCGGACTCCCAGAGGTAGAGCAGCACCCCGGCCGCCATCACCAGCGCGCCCGCCTGGAGCACCTTGCGCCCGAAGCGCGGGACCAGCTTCTGCACGGACATCCCGGCGGCCACGGACACGGCGATCGAGAACGGCACCCCGGTCAGCCCGGCCTTCAGCGGGCTCCAGCCCAGCCCGAACTGCATGTACAGCGTCCACACCAGGAAGAAGACGCCGAGCGCGACCCCGAAGACGGTCTGCACGGCGATCCCGGCCGCGAAGCTCTTGACCCGGAACAGCGACAGCTCGACCAGCGGGGAGCCGTCCCGTGCGCTCTTGCGCCGCTCGTACGCCACCAGCGCCGCGAGGACGACGAGCGCGCCGGCCATCGAGACGTATCCCCACAGCGGCCAGCCCAGCTCGCGGCCGCGGATGAGCGGGTAGAGCAGCATGAGCAGGCCCAGCGTCACGAGCGCGACGCCCACCAGGTCCAGCTTCAGGGCCCGCGGCGCCTTGGACTCGGTGATGAAACGGCTGCCCAGGATCAGACCCGCGACGCCCACGGGCAGGTTGATCAGGAAGATCGAGCGCCACTCCCACCCGAACAGGTTCCACTCGGTCAGCAGCGCGCCGAGCAACGGACCGGACACGGCCCCGAGCCCCACGACCGCGCCGAACAGCCCGAACACCTTGCCCCGCTCGTGCGCCGGGAAGGTCGCGTGCACGATCGACAGCACCTGCGGCACCATCAGCGCCGCCATGGCGCCCTGGAGGAACCGCGAGGCGACCAGCATCTCCGGGTTCACCGCGAGGCCGCACAGCGCGGAGGCGACGGTGAAGCCGCCGATGCCGATGAGGAAGATCCGCTTGCGGCCGTGGATGTCGCCGAGCCGTCCGCCGGTGATCAGTCCGGCGGCGAAGGCGAGGGCGTAACCGGCGGTGATCCACTGGATCTGGCCGAAGGACGCGCCCGCCTCCCGCTGGATCGACGGGATGGCGATGTTGACGATCGTCACGTCGACGAGGTCCATGAAGGCCGCGGTCATCACGATCGCCAGGGCGAACCAGCGGCGGCGGTCGGTCCCGCCGCCCGCGGTGCTGAGAGGGGTCTCGGTGGAGGTCATGCCCAGAAGTTAGAGGGTCATTAGGTCAGATCGTGTCCTACTGGTGCGGCATCCTCGTCGGTATGACGACGGACACTCCGGCCCGGCTGCTGACGCTCCTCTCCCTCCTCCAGACGCCCCGCGAATGGCCCGGCGGCGAGCTCGCCGGCCGGCTCGGGGTCTCCCGCCGCACGGTCCGGCGGGACATCGACCGGCTGCGCGAGCTCGGCTATCCCGTGCAGGCGACCAAGGGCGCCGACGGCGGCTACCGGCTGGTCGCCGGCAAGGCCATGCCGCCCCTCGTGCTCGACGACGAGGAGGCCGTGGCCATCGCGGTCGGGCTGCGCGCCGGGGCGGGGCACGCGGTGGAGGGCCTGGACGAGGCGTCGGTGCGGGCGCTGGCCAAGCTGGAGCAGGTGCTGCCGGGCCGGCTGCGCCACCGCGTGACCACGCTCCAGGCCGCGACCACACCGCTGACCAGCGGGGACGGGCCCAGCATCGCGCCCGAGACCCTGACCGTCATGGCCTGTGCGGCGGCGGGGCACGAGCGGCTGCGGTTCGCCTACCGGGCGGCGGACGGCACCGAGTCGCGGCGCCTGACGGAGCCGTACCGGCTCGTGTCGACAGGCCGCCGCTGGTACCTGGTGGCGTACGACATCGACCGGGACGACTGGCGTACGTTCCGCGTCGACCGGGTGAGCGAACCGTTCGCGACGGGGGCGCGGTTCGTGCCGCGCGAGCTGCCGACGGGGAATGCGGCGGAGTACCTGCGGCAGTCGATGCAACGGCAGCAGGAGACGTACGACTTCGAGGTCACGTTCGCCGCACCGGCCGACTTCGTCGCCGCCCGGCTGCCGAAGTGGCTCGGCACGCCGGAGCCGTTGGACGACAACAGCTGCCGACTGCGGGGGTCCGTCGGTGATGCCGTGCAGTGGGTGGCGTTCCGGCTGGCGCTGCCGGAGTGCGACTTCGTGG
>NZ_NGFN01000509.1 GCF_002148965.1 Streptomyces swartbergensis
AGCAGCGACTGGTCCGACGTCAACTCCAGCAGATCCAGCGCCTGAACGGCGGTCAGCGCGTTGAGCGGCAGCGTCGCCGCGCGGACGGGGTCCACCGTGGCGGGCGCCAGGGCCGCGGCGGCCGTGTCCACGACGACGTACTCGGCGTGTGTGCCCAGCGGCTTGACCACGCCGTAGTCGAGCGCCACCACCTCGTCCCCGACACTCCACGAACTGGCCACACCCACCGCGTCCACCGTCCCGGCGACGTCCCAGCCGAGTCCGATCCTCTTCCCCGCACCCCCGAAGACGCCGGCCCGCACACCCGCGTCCACGGGGTTCAGCGCGGCCGCCGCGACCTTGATCCGCACCTCCCGCGCACCCGGCTGAGGCACCTCGGTCTCCACGACCTCCACGGCCTCCGGGCCACCGAACGAGTTCACCACAACAGCACGCACAGCGACTCTCCTTGGATTGCCGGTATCCGGGATGTCCTCCCGATCACTGCGGACAACCCTAGGAAGAGTTACTATCTTTCAGTAAGTAGTTACCCAGGAGTGCGTATGTACCCCGGAGGTGAGCCATGGCGACCATGACGGCGGCCCAGCGCCGCGAACAGGCCCGCGTCGAGTACGACGCGTTCCTCAAGAGCTGCCCCACCAACCAGCTCCTGGACCGCATCAGCGACAAGTGGGTCAGCCTCGTCGTGTCCGCCCTCGCCCCGGGCCCCCTGCGCTACAGCGACCTCGGCCGCAAGATCGCCGGGGTCAGCCCCAAGATGCTGACCCAGACCCTGCGCTCACTGGAACGCGACGGCCTCCTCACCCGCACCGTCACCCCGTCCGTCCCGGTCCGCGTCGACTACGAACTCACCCCCCTGGGCCGCAATCTGGCCTTGCTGCTGACCGCCGTGAAGGACTGGGCGGAGAACCACTTCGACGAGGTCAAAGAGGCCCGCGAGCGCTACGACGCCGAGGGCGCCGACGACTAGCGCGGGGCGTCACGACGGGCGTGGCACCCCGCGCCGCCCCGGCGCCCGGGAGCCGACCCGCCGAGGCGGCAGCCCGGGCGGGGCATGCGAAGCTGACCACCATGCTCGTGCTCCGCTCCGCCGCCCTCTTCGTCGTCGCCGCCCTCTTCGAGATCGGCGGCGCATGGCTGGTCTGGCAGGGCGTGCGCGAGAACAAGGGCTGGCTGTGGGCGGCCGGCGGCGTCGTCGCGCTCGGCGCCTACGGCTTCGTCGCGACGTTCCAGCCCGACGCCCACTTCGGCCGCGTCCTCGCCGCGTACGGCGGGATCTTCGTCGCCGGTTCGATCCTGTGGGGCGTGATCGCGGACGGCTACCGCCCGGACCGCTGGGACATCACGGGCGCACTGATCTGCCTCGCGGGCATGGCAGTGATCATGTACGCCCCGCGAGGAAACTGACCGGCCCCCCGAGCCGGGGGCTCAGAGCCGGGGCTCAGGGCCGGGAACTCAGAACGGCTCGTCGGGCAGCAGCCCCAACTGCCCCAGGAAGTCCATCTCGTCGAAGTACAGGCGGTAGTCGACGATCCGCCCGTCCTTCACGGTGGCGATGTCCACCCCGCGGATCCTGATCTCCTTCTGAGTCGGGGGCAGCGTCTCACCATTGGGCAGTTGCAGCGGCCCGGTGTTCCGTCCGCTGAAGATCCCTTCGTCGATGGCGGTGTCGCCGACTTCGTAGGAATGCAACGGCTGGAACGTCGCCTCGGGGAGCGCCTCCGTCATCGTCCGCCAGTACTCGACGATGTTGTCGCGCCCGTGCAGCTCGCCCTCGTCGGGGGTGAAGGCGACCGCGTCCTCGGCGTACAGCTCGCGGATGACGTTCAGATCGGAGTGCTCGGTGAGCGCGTCCGTGAGCCGGTCCATGACCTCACGCGCTTCTCCCATGACCAACCTCCAGGGGAACAGGAGGATCACCCGCCCCCATTCTCCCACCGCGGGGCCCACCTATCCTGGCCGGAGGCCTTCGCACACAAGTCGGCCCGTCCGCCAGCCCGAGGAGCTCCCATGGCCACCGCCGCCCCGTCCGCCGCCTCCCGCATCGCCGTCGTCACCGGTGCGAGCAGCGGAATCGGCGCTGCCACGGCCCGGCAGCTCGCCGCCGCGGGCTACCGCGTCGTCCTCACCGCCCGCCGCAAGGACCGCATCGAGGCGCTGGCCGAGGAGATCACCAAGGCCGGCCACCAGGCCACGGCGTACCCCCTCGACGTCACCGACCGCGCGGCGGTCGACGAGTTCGCCACGGCCTTCAAGACCATCGGCGTGCTGGTCAACAACGCGGGCGGCGCGCTCGGCGCCGACCCTGTCGCGACCGGCGACCCCGCCGACTGGCGCCAGATGTACGAGACGAACGTCATCGGCACGCTCAACCTCACCCAGGCCCTGCTGCCCAAGCTGGTCGCGAGCGGCGACGGCACGGTCGTGGTCGTCTCCTCCACCGCCGGCCACGGCACCTACGAGGGCGGCGGGGGCTACGTCGCCGCCAAGCACGGCGCGCACGTCCTCGCCGAGACCCTGCGCCTGGAGATCGTCGGCCGGCCGGTCCGTGTCATCGAGATCGCCCCCGGCATGGTCAAGACGGACGAGTTCGCCCTGACCCGCTTCTCCGGCGACCAGGAGAAGGCGGAGAAGGTCTACGAGGGCGTCGCCGAACCCCTCACCGCCGACGACGTCGCCGACACCATCACCTGGGCGATCACCCGCCCCAGCCACGTCAACGTCGACCTCCTGGTCCTCCGCCCCCGCGCCCAGGCCTCCAACACGAAGGTCCACCGGGACCTGTGATGCCGGACGCCGAACGCGACCAGGAACGGCAACAGGAACGGGAACGGGAACAGCGGCGCCTCGCCCAGGAGACGAAGAACGAACGCCACATGTGGTGGTGGCTCGCCTACTTCCTCTTCGGCATCCACATCGTGGCGTTCGTCATGATCTACGCGGTGCTGCACGCCCCGAAGTAGCCCTCACTCACAGGAGTGAACACCCTCGATCACCCGAACGGCAGCTGAACAGGCGCTCCAGGCTCACGCCACACCAGAAGGAGCGTCTGACCGTCGAGATCAACGCCCAAGATGTCGCTCTCCTGCGCAAGTTCCAGGAGTTGACGCCGTATTACAGCAGCATCACCGAGCGCACCCGGTCCACGAACTTCGCCGACGTACACACCTCGGCGATCTGGAGCTTGTGCTCCCTCCAGGCAAGAAACACCATCAACGCACTCGGCCTGCCTTACGGCCGCAAGTCGAAGGCCATCGCAACGCACGTGACGGCATCTACAACGTCCTGTACACGAAGGAGAACGCCCAGCGGCTTGCGGCCGATCTCTACTACGAGGACTGCTTTTCACTGGAGCGCAAGAAGGTCGCAGCCGCCTCACTGATGACATGGATCCGCCCGACGGACATGAGGGTCGCTCCCGAGCGCCGCCGCTGGTCGGAGCAGGAAGACCGTGTACTGCTGCGGCTGGGCAACCACGCGCAGGCCGCCAAGGAACCAGGCCGAACCGAGAAAAGCTGCTGCATCCGTCTGTGGCGCCGGCAGACCAAAAAGGTACCGTTGCCGGCCGATCGATAGACACCCCGAAGAAGCCCCCGGTTTACGCCGGGGGCCTCCTTCATCATCCCTTCACGCACACGAACTGCTTCAGCTTGGCCACGACCTGGACAAGATCGCGCTGCTGATCCATGACCTGATCGATGTTCTTGTAAGCTCCGGGAATCTCATCGAGCACACCTGAGTCCTTACGGCACTCCACTCCTCGCGTCTGCTCCTCCAGATCCCTCACCGTGAAGCGCCGCTTCGCCGCGTTCCGGCTCATGCGCCGACCCGCGCCGTGCGAAGCCGAGTTGAAGGCCTTGTCGTTACCCAGGCCCTTCACGATGTAGGAACTGGCGCCCATGGAGCCAGGAATGATCCCGTACTCACCGGCACCGGCCCGGATCGCGCCCTTGCGGGTCACGAGCAGGTCCATGCCCTCGTACCGCTCCTCCGCCACGTAGTTGTGGTGGCAGGAGATCTCCGGCTCGAAGGTCGGCTTGGCCTTCTTGAACTCCTTGCGGATCACGTCCTTGAGGAGCGCCATCATGATCGAGCGGTTGTACTTCGCGTACTCCTGCGCCCAGAACAGGTCGTTGCGGTACGCCGCCATCTGCGGGGTGTCCGCGACGAACACGGCGAGGTCGCGGTCGACCAGCCCCTGGTTGTGCGGGAGCTTCTGGGCCACGCCGATGTGGTGCTCGGCCAGTTCCTTGCCGATGTTCCTGGAGCCGGAGTGCAGGGTGAGCCACACCGAACCCTCAGTATCCAGCAGCAGCTCGAGGTAGTGATTTCCCCCGCCAAGGGTTCCCATCTGCTTGGCAGCCCGCTCCCCCCGAAACCGCACCGCCTCCGCAACCCCGTCGAACCGCCCCCAGAAG
>NZ_NGFN01000051.1 GCF_002148965.1 Streptomyces swartbergensis
GGGTACCTCCCACGCCCTTAAGGCAGTGGGGGAGGGCAGGGCGGGCGTCATGGGCGCGCTCGCCGTCCGCCAGCCCGTCGGCGTCGTCACCTGCGTCACCTCGTACAACAACCCCTGGGCCAACCCGGCCGGCAAGATCGCCCCCGCCCTGGCCATGGGCAACACGGTCGTGGTGAAGCCGGCACCCCAGGACCCCCTGTCCGTCTACCGGATGGCGCAGGCGCTGGAGGCCGCCGGTGTGCCGCCGGGCGTGGTGAACGTGGTCAGCGGTGCACGGACCGAGGTCGGTGAGGCGGCCGTGGACTCGCCGGACGTCGACATGGTCAGCTTCACCGGCTCCACGGCGGTCGGGCAGCGCATCGCCGAGGTGTGCGGGCGCGGCATGAAACGGCAGTTGATGGAGCTGGGCGGCAAGGGCGCGGCGGTCGTCCTCGACGACGCCGACATCGGCTCGGCCGTGTCCGGCATCGGCACCACCTTCTCCTTCTACAGCGGGCAGATCTGCACGGCACCGACACGGGTGCTGGCGCAGCGAGGGATCTACGAGCGCCTGGTCGAGCAACTGGCCGCATACGCACGTCGGTTGAAGGTGGGTGATCCCCGGGAGCCGGACACGGTCGTCGGGCCGGTGATCTCGGCGGCACACCGGGACCGGGTGGAGTCGTACGTCGAACTGGGCCGCAAGGAAGGCGCGGTGGTCGTCACGGGCGGCGAACGCCCTGGCCTGCCGACCGGCTTCTACGTCGCCCCGACCCTCCTCGCCGACTGCACCAACGACATGCGCGTGGCCCGCGAGGAGATCTTCGGTCCGGTGGTGGTCGTCATCCCCTTCGACGACGAGGAGGAGGGCGTGGCCCTGGCCAACGACACCGACTACGGCCTCATCGACTACGTCTGGTCGTCCGACGTGGCCAGGGCCTTCCGCGTGTCCCGGCGCCTGCGGGCGGGCGGCGTCGGGATCAACACCGTGGGCCGCAACATGGAGGCCCCCTTCGGCGGCTTCAAGAAGAGCGGCGTCGGCAGGGACGTCGGCTCGTACGCCCTGCACGCGTACAGCGAGGTGCAGGCGATCGTCTGGCCGGGGTGACGAGCGGCTCGCGCTTCGGATGGGCATCACCCTGTGTCAGCTCAGCAGCCCTGCCACCGTGGTGACCAGGAGCGCGATCAGGGTGAGGGTGGCTCCGAAGGCGACGCCCGCGCGGATGAGGGCACCGGCCGCTGTCGCACCGTCCGCACGAGCGAGAAAGGCGGTCACCGCGCCGGTCAGGGCGGCGATGATCACGGCCGTGATGACGGCCAGGATCGTCAGCGTGGTCAGGAACGCGAGAGGCATCAGGATCTCCTTGGTCAGCGTGCTTGTGCCTGTGCCGCAGACTCTGGCGATTCCTGTGTTCGCCGTGGTTCACCTGGACAAGAATGAACATCGCTGAACGGCGGGAGGGCTGTCCGAGGTGGGGGAGCAGGGGTGGAAGGCGATGCGGCGTACTCCGACGGCATGGCGAAGTTGCGGGAGCGGCTGAGGGACCTGCGCGGGCGGGCCGGGCTGACGAGGGAGCAGCTGCGAGCACGTACCGGGCTCGGAAACACCACGATCAGCCAGGCCTTCAACGACGGTCCGAAGGACCCCGCATGGACGACGGTCGCCAAGCTCACCAAAGCCCTGGGAGTCGATTCCGCCGGACTGGACGAGCTTCAGGAACTCTGGAAACTGGCCCAGCCTCCAGCATCCTCCGGAGGGCGGCGCACGGACCAGGTGCGCGGGAGAACCGACGTGAGGACCGACGAGCCCTGCATCGCCGATGTGGGCCCGCAGGCTCTCGAAGTACACCGTGCCGTGCTGGCGGCTCCCGACTCCGGCGGTTACCCCTTCCTCACTCCCTACATGCCCCGAGCGCACGATGCCGAACTGCGCGCGTACCTCACACCGGCTCTGGCAGGCGGGGAATCGGTGCTGTTGATGCTCACGGGAGACTCGGCCACCGGTAAGACACGCGCGTTGTTCGAGGCGTTGGGCAAGCTTGCTCCCCATCACCGGCTCCTGCGCCCGTCAACTTCCGGTGAGCTGCTGCGCCTTCTGCTCGATGGGAACTTCCAGCCCCGGACGGTTCTCTGGCTCAACGAGGCTCAGCGCTTCTTCTACGGTCACGGTGCCGAGCAGGCGGCGGCCGAGCTGCGCCGGTTACTGGTCTCGGCTCCCGGACTCACAGCCGTAGGCACCCTGTGGACCGATCCGTACTGGGAGGAACTGACGCGCTCCGGCCGTGCCGGAGATCCGCACGGGCAGGTCCGGGGGCTGCTCGACTGCGCAGCGTGTCGCCGGGTCATGGTGCCCGACCACTTCTCGGCTGCCGAACTGCGGACATGGCGCACCGTGGCACGGGCTGCCGAAGCCGATGGGGACCGTCGGCCCGCCGACGCATTGCGGGCAGGGGTGGCGGACGGCCGGGTCGTGCAACACCTCAGCGGAGGCCCTGCCCTTCTCGCCGCTTACCGGTGCGGCCCCGGAAGCCACTTCAGCCACGTGGAACACGCCGTGCTGACAGCGGCCCTCGACGCACGGCACCTCGGTCACCGACGTCCCCTTCCCGCCGGACTGCTCGCGGACGCCGCCGACGGCGCGTTGCACCCGCGGCGCCGACCCAACGGTGCGGCCTGGGCCGATGCGGTGCTGAAGGCCCTGAGCACAGGCGAACGTGATGACGGGCGGCGCACCGACATACGGCACACCCTGACGGCGATGCACACCCCACTCACCCGGTCCGGCAGCGATGCGGTGTACGAACCGGCCGACTACCTCGTCCAGCATGCCGGCGGCGAGTCCCCGGACCGGCCCGCGACGCCCTCCCTCTGGCGCGCCCTGCTCGACCACACCACGGACGCGGACGACCTCATGAGCCTCGGCTGGTCCGCCCTCCATCGCGGATACCTGATGCAGGCAGCACGCCTGTGGCACAAGGCCGTTGTCGTCGGCCACCCGACGTGCGCCTATGCCCTGGCCGAACTGCTGGACGACGACATCGACCCGCAGGGGAAGGGCCGTCTGTGGGTCGCCGGTCACGCCCCTCTGTACGACCCGGACGGTGTGCGGCTCCTCCTCGATGTGCTCCATGGGAGCGAACAGCCCGCGGCGGTCGACGTGCTGATGCGGCGAGAGCCCGAGATCCACGTCGACTGCGACGACGCCGAGGCGGTCGCCTACTTGCTGGAGAGGCTTCGCACAGCAGGACTTCAGGATGCCGCCGTCATGTTGGCCGCACGCGCGGTGGAAACGTCGGACGCCACCGATGCCGAATCGTGCACCGACCTGTTGGTGTCCCTGCGCACTCTGGGGCTCGACGACGCCTGTCGAGTACTCGCCGCCCGCGCCGCTCGTGAGGTCGATGCGACGAACGTGGCCTTCCTTTCGTTCCTGCTGGCGGAACTGAACGCCCACAGCCCGGCGCACGCCGCTGTTCTGGCCGCGCGTGCGGCGGCAGAGATCGACATCAGTGACGCCAACAACGTGGCGACGCTTCTCGACGCGTTACGAGAGCAGGATCTGCGCGACGCGATCACCGCACTGCTCGACCGCGCTCCTGAGGCGCAGGCCGGCCTTGACGACCCGGAAGCTGTTTCCTTGCTCATCCAGGCCTTGGAGGAACTCGGGCAGAGGGAAGCTGTGAACGCTCTCCTCGCCCGTGACCCGGGTGCGTCCGCTGATGTCTCCGACCCGGATGCCGTGTCCTGGCTGCTGCATACCCTGCTGGTCCACGACCGGTCCGCGGAGGCCTTCGCAGTGGCCGCTCGCGCGGCCGGTGAGACCGACATCCTCCATCCTTCGCCTGTCGCGGAGCTGCTGGAGTTCCTTCATGAACTCGACATGGGAACCGAGGTCGCCACTTTGCTCGACCGCGGAGTGGCGGCCCATGCGGACGTCGATGATCCCGAAGGTATCGGGGAGCTCCTCGTCGCCCTCCACCGTCTGGAACAGGGGGAGGCATTGGCGTCGCTCGCGTGCCGGGCCGCGTCCGAGACGGACGTCTCGGACCTGGAAGCGGTCGATGTGCTGCTGGAGAGCTTGGAGGAGGTCGGACAGCACGCGGCCGTCAGGAAACTGCTCAGCCGTGTCCCGGACCTCGAAGCGGACGACGAAGTGCCGCCGCCCGAGGAACCGGCGCTTCCATGGGGAATCGATGTCGACGGCAACCCCGTCGGCCGCTGGACCTGGGACGAGATGAACCTGTCCTGAGGAGGAGGCCTCAGACGTCCGTCAGATCCACCCGCACCGTCAGCAGATCCGTCCCGAAGGCCCGCACCCCCAGCCCGTTGACCCTGGGCAGCCGGCGCAGTCGCGCCACCGGGTCGTCGTCCGGCAGCAGGTGCGCGGTCCCCGTGTGCCACCGCCCCCGGATCCGCACCCGCACCCGCGGATCCGCCTTGATGTTGCGAACGTACTGCGACCGTTCGCCGAACTCCGACACCAGCCAGAAGGAGTCGCCGACGCGGCGGCCGCCCACCGGTGTGCGGCGGGGCAGGCCCGAGACGCGGCCCTTCGTCTCCAGGACGGTCTGGAGGGGGAGGTGGCGCACGATCGGGTTGACGCGGCGCTGGAACGACGTGGCGGCGCGGAATCTCAGGTCGGCGAGGCGGGACATCGTCGGCGGTCTCCTTCGCACGAAGCTCTCACGGTTTCTGCAACGGTTCCTGCTTCAATGATCCCTGACGCGGCGGGACGAGAGCGGGTGGCTGCGGATGCGGATCGTGACGTGGAACCTGTGGTGGCGCTTCGGGCCGTGGCAGGCACGGCAGAAGGCGATTCTGACGGCCCTGAGGGAGCTGCGACCCGACGTCGTCGGCCTCCAGGAGGTGTGGGCCGCCGACGGCGAGAACCTCGCCGAGTGGCTGGCCGGTGAGCTGGGCCTGCACTGCGCCTGGGCCGCCTCGCCCGCACCGGAGCGCTGGCGGCGGCGGATCGGGGACCCGACGGTGGACATAGGCAACGCCGTACTCAGCAGATGGCCGGTCGTGGACCGGGACATGCTGCCGCTGCCCGCCCCGGCCGACACGGACGACGGCCGGCTGGCCCTCTACGCCCGCCTGGCCGGCCCCGGCCACGACATCCCCTTCTTCACCACCCACTTCACCTCCGCCGTGCACGCCTCGGCGGTCCGCTGCCGCCAGGTCGCCGCGCTCGCCGAGTTCGTCGGCCGGCACCGCGGCGGCACTTCGTTCCCGCCCGTCGTCACCGGTGACCTCAACGCCTGGCCCGACTCCGACGAGATCCGCCTCCTCGGCGGCTACAAGACCGCCCCGGCCGTGCCCCGCCAGGTCCTCCTCGACGCCTGGGAGTACGCCGACCCGGCCGCCCCCTCCGCCACCTGGGACGCGGCCAACCCGTACGTGGCGCGGACCCACGAGCCGAGCGTGCGCATCGACTACATCCACGTGGGCCCGCCCGGCCCCGGCGGACTCGGCCACGTACGGGACGTCCGGCGGGCCTGCGACGGCCCGGTGGACGGGGTGTGGCCCTCCGACCACGCGGCGGTCGTGGCCGACCTGGCGGCCCCGGACGGGACCTGAGACCCATTGCCGGAGTCACCCGGCGGCGCGCCCCAGGAAGATCGGGTTCGTGAACGCCGCCAGCACACCCGGCACCGGCCCCGCCGCCGCCTCGTGCCGCAGTTCCGCCCGTACGTACGCCGCGTACGACGGCGTCGTCCGCCACTCGACGGCACCCGAGCCGGACACCGGCAGCGGGGCGCTGGTGTGCAGCACGCCCTGGTCGGTGACGAAGCGGACCGTGCAGCGCGGAGCGCCCGTGACCTCCAGGCGGACGGTGACCGGGGAGTCGCGGTCCACTCGCAACCGCTCGCCGATGCCCGCGTGTTCCCCGCGTGCGCCGGACGCCCGGAACGACAGCTCGACCTTGGCGGACTCGGCGACGTACGACCGTCCCGCCCGGATGCCCTCCTGGATCGCCCGGCGCGTCAGCTCGTCGGCCAGGACGACCGTCTGGGGGCGCCCGACGGCGTCCGGGTCGCGGTGGGCGTCACTGCTGCCCATCGCCGGGATCCAGTCGCGCCCGTCCCGCACGGACGCCACCAGCATGCTGTCCCAGTCGGCGAGGGCGACCTCGTCGTCGGGCGTGTAGGGGCCGTTCCACACCTCGACCGCGTCCGCCTCGCCGAAGCCGAACTTCCAGTTGCAGCCGACGCACGTGGCGTGCGGATGAGCCGGGACGACCAGGCCTCCGGCGCGGCGGATCTGGCGGGCGAACCGGCCGAAGCGGTTGTCGCGGGCCCGGTAGCGCCAGTCGACGAAGGTGCCCGGGTCGGTGCCGAGCGCGACGACGTGACCGTTGCGCGTGGTGACCTCCTCGCCCAGCATGACCAGCAGGTCGTCCCCGGCCACGTCCGACCAGTGGGCGTGCGCCGCGTGCGTGTTGTGCTCGGAGGAGTTGATGAAGTCCAGCCCCGCCGCCCGCGCCAGCGCCCCGATCTCGGCCGGTGTGCGGCGGCCGTCGGAGTACCAGGAGTGCAGATGGCAGTCGCCCCGGTACCAGGCACGGCCCCGGCCCCCGGCCCGGTCCGGCGGATACACGGGCCGGGCGGCCTCGCCCGGCTCGCCGTACGTCAGCGTGATCGTGATCTCGTACGACAGGCCCTGCGGGGCGACCGTGTACGGGCCGAGCGCGATGTGCCAGGTGCCCTCGCGCACCGGGCCCGGGACATAGCCGGGCGTCGCCTCGTCCGCGCGGATGAAGAACTCAGTGCGCGCCCCGCCCGACCAGCCCCGGAAGCCCCGGCCGCCGAGCTCGGTGCCGCGGTCGTCGAAGATGCCGATGTCGAGGGCGTTGCCGGTCGTGCCGGCCGGGACGGACGGGCGGTCGTAGCTGTAGGCGACCTTGATCTCCCGGACACCGGCCGGGACCTCGACGGGCACGTACACGAAGTCGGGGGAGCCGGGCGGCAGGGTGCCGCGCACCGTTCTGCTCTCCTGGTCCCCGTCGCCCTGGTTCCCGCCGGCCGCTGAAGCGAAGCTCACGCTTCCCAACGTAAGCGCGGCGGCCGCTCCCGTCACGAACAGAGCGCGCCGGCCGAACCCGCCGTGGTTGTCCTCGCACATGCTGCTGCTCCCCAGGTGTCGTCCTCTGACATGGCATGGGTGGTGCGGGCGTGGTGCGGTGCAACCCTTGTATTGAGCCGTGAACCGGCGTGTAAGGGAAGGGAATCCGGCGGCGGGCAGCAGCGGAACAGGCCGGGGCGGCCGGGAAGTCCGGGCGGTGAGCGACGGAGTATCCCGACTGGTCGGTATGGACAGTCGGGTCCCCCTCGGGTACAGATAGGCCATGCGCATCGCCGTAACGATCTTCCTCACCGACGAGACGATCACCCCGACCCGGCTCGCACGCGAGCTGGAGGACCGGGGCTTCGCCGGGCTGTATCTGCCCGAGCACACGCACATCCCCGTCGAGCGGACCACCCCGTACCCGGCGGGCGGCGAGCTGCCGCGCGAGTACGGACGCACCCTCGACCCGTTCGTGGCGCTCGGCCAGGCCGCCGCCGTCACCGAGCGGCTCGGCCTCGGCACGGGCATCACGCTCGTCGCCCAGCACGACCCGATCGCCCTGGCCAAGCAGGTCGCGACCCTGGACCATCTGTCCGGCGGCCGGTTCACACTCGGGCTCGGCTTCGGCTGGAACGTCGAGGAGGCCGCCGACCACGGCGTACGGTGGGGAGCCCGGCGCGAGCTGGTGCGGGACCGGATGGCGCTGATGCGGGCGCTGTGGTCGGAGGAACCGGTCGCGTACGAAGGGGAGTTCGGCAGCGTCCGGGCCAGTCACGCGCACCCCAAGCCCGTGCAGAAGCCGCGCGGCCCGGTCGTCGGCCCGCGCACGCTCATCGGCGGCGCCGCCGGGCCGAAGCTGTTCTCCCATATCTGCGAGTACGCCGACGGCTGGCTCCCCATCGGTGGCCGCGGCCTGTCCGAGTCCCTGCCGCTGCTGCGCACCGCCTGGGCCGAAGCGGGCCGCGACCCCCAGGCCCTCCAGGTCGTCCCGTACGCCGTCCACCCGACTCCCGGCAAGCTCGCGCACTACGCCGACCTCGGCATCGAGGAGGTCGTGGCACAACTGCCACCGGCGGGGGAGGCGGAGATTCTGAAGGCGCTGGACGGATTGACGGGATATCTTCCAGGTACCTGACAACTCGACGGGACACAGGGGGAGAGCGCAGCGTCATGAGGTTCGCCTGGTTAGCGTGGCTCTGGCGGCATTTCACCGAATACGGCTACAGCCAAGGGCTGTTGCCCGCCGCGATCGGCACGTCGGCCGTGCTCGTGACCGCCGCGCTGGTCTGGTTCTCCCTGCACCGCCACAGGCCCCTCGCCGTGGTCCTCAGCGGTTTCGTGACCGCCCTGGGCATCGGGTGGCTGGCCTTCCACTGACGGGGCTCGGCCCGGTTGATCAGCGCGATCGTATGCTCGAAGGATGACGACTTCCGCGACCTCCGGAACCGGCCCCACCGAGAACTCCATGCGTCGCGCCCTGAAACGGGCCAGGGACGGCGTCTCGCTCGACGTCACCGAGGCGGCCGTCCTGCTCCAGGCCCGGGGCGCGCACCTGGAGGACCTGGCGGCCTCGGCGGCCCGGGTGCGGGACGCGGGCCTGGAGGCGGCCGGCCGACCCGGCGTCATCACGTACTCCAAGAGCGTCTTCATCCCGCTGACCCGGCTGTGCCGGGACAAGTGCCACTACTGCACGTTCGTCACCGTCCCCGGCAAGCTGCGCCGGGAGGGCCACGGGATGTTCATGTCCCCCGACGAGGTCCTGGACATCGCCCGCAAGGGCGCCGCCCTGGGCTGCAAGGAAGCCCTCATCACCCTCGGCGACAAGCCCGAGGACCGCTGGCCGGAGGCGCGCGAGTGGCTCGACGCGCACGGCTACGACGACACCATCGCCTACGTCCGCGCCATCTCCATCCGCATCCTGGAGGAGACGGGCCTGCTGCCCCATCTGAACCCGGGCGTGATGTCCTGGACCGACTTCCAGCGCCTCAAGCCCGTCGCGCCCAGCATGGGCATGATGCTGGAGACCACCGCGACCCGCCTCTGGTCGGAGCCGGGCGGCCCCCACTACGGCTCCCCCGACAAGGAGCCCGCCGTCCGCCTGCGCGTCCTGGAGGACGCCGGCCGCTCCTCCGTCCCCTTCACCTCCGGGCTGCTCATAGGCATCGGCGAGACCTACGAGGAGCGCGCCGAGTCCCTGTTCGCGCTGCGGAAGGTCTCCCGGGCCTACCACGGCGTCCAAGAACTGATCATCCAGAACTTCCGCGCCAAGCCGGACACCGCGATGCGCGGCATGCCCGACGCGGAACTGGACGAACTGGTCGCCACGGTGGCCGTCGCCCGCCTCCTCATGGGTCCCTCGGGCTGCATCCAGGCCCCGCCGAACCTCGTCGACGACGAGTACGAGCGGCTGATCGGCGCCGGCATCGACGACTGGGGCGGGGTGTCCCCGCTGACCATCGACCACGTCAACCCCGAGCGGCCCTGGCCGCAGATCGAGCAGCTCGCCGAGAAGTCCCGGGCGGCCGGTTTCGAACTGCGGGAACGGCTCTGCGTGTACCCGGAGTTCGTCCGGCGCGGCGAGCCCTGGCTGGACCCGCGGCTGCGTCCGCACGTGGCGGCGCTCGCCGACCCGGAGACCGGCCTGGCCCGCCCCGAAGCCCTGCCGCAGGGCCTGCCGTGGCAGGAGCCGGAGGAGGTCTTCGTCGCGTCAGGCCGCACCGACCTGCACTCCTCGATCGACAGCGAGGGCCGCAGCAGCGACCGCCGGGACGACTTCGACGAGGTGTACGGCGACTGGGGCGCCCTGCGCGAGGCGGCCGCCCCCGGCATGGCGCCGGAGCGCATCGACACCGACGTACGGCAGGCCCTGCGCACCGCGGCCGACGACCCCACGAAGCTCACCGACGACGAGGCACTGGCCCTGCTGCACGCGGACGGCCCGGCCCTGGACGCCCTCGCGCAGGTCGCCGACGACGTCCGCAGGTCGGCCGTCGGCGACGACGTCACCTACATCGTCACCCGCAACATCAACTTCACCAACGTCTGCTACACGGGCTGCCGTTTCTGCGCCTTCGCGCAGCGCCGCACGGACGCCGACGCCTACACCCTGTCCCTGGACCAGGTCGCCGACCGGGCCCAGCAGGCCTGGGACGTCGGCGCGGTGGAGGTCTGCATGCAGGGCGGCATCCACCCGGACCTGCCCGGCACGGCGTACTTCGACATCGCGCGGGCCGTGAAGGAACGCGTCCCCGGCATGCACGTGCACGCCTTCTCGCCGATGGAGGTCGTCAACGGCGCGACCCGCACCGGCATGTCGATCCGCGAGTGGCTGACCGCCGCCAAGGAAGCCGGCCTGGACACCATCCCGGGCACGGCCGCCGAGATCCTCGACGACGAGGTCCGCTGGATCCTCACCAAGGGCAAGCTGCCCGCGGCGGACTGGATCGAGGTCGTGACGACGGCCCACGAGCTGGGCATCCGGTCGTCCTCGACGATGATGTACGGGCATGTCGACCAGCCCCGCCACTGGCTGGGCCACCTGCGCACCCTCGCCGGCATCCAGCAGCGCACCGGCGGTTTCACCGAGTTCGTGACGCTGCCGTTCGTGCACACCAACGCGCCCGTGTACCTCGCGGGCATCGCCCGCCCCGGCCCGACCATGCGGGACAACCGCGCGGTCACGGCCATGGCCCGGCTCCTGCTGCACCCGTACATCCCCAACATCCAGACCAGCTGGGTGAAGCTGGGCACCGAGGGCGCGGCCGAGATGCTCCGCTCGGGCGCCAACGACCTCGGCGGGACGCTCATGGAGGAGACCATCTCCCGGATGGCGGGCTCCTCCTACGGCTCGTACAAGTCGGTCAAGGACCTCATCGCGGTGGCCGACGCGGCGGGCCGCCCGGCGAAGCCCCGGAACACCCTGTACGGGGAGGTCCCGCCGGAGCGGCAGCGGGCGGCGGAGGTGTCGGACGGGCATCTGCCGGAGCTGCTGCCGGTGCTGGACTGAGCGGGCTGGGCGGCTGACGGTCTGCTGGCCTCCGGCGTCGGTCGGCTGATGCGCCGTCACCGTGCGGCCGGCCGTGGTGCGGAGTCCGGTGGTGGCGGGGCGGCCGTGCCGCGGTCCGGCCGATGTCGAGGGCCCGCCTGGCGAAGCCACCGGAACGCCCTGCTGGGGGAAGTCCCGCAGGAGCGGCAGCGGGCGGCGGAGGTGTCGGACGGGCATCTGCCGGAGCTGCTGCCGGTGCTGGACTGAGGGGTCTACCGGCCCCCGGCGTCCGCCGGCTGCTGTGCCGTCACGGCACGGTCGGGCGCGGCGCCGGGGCTCTTCGGCGGTGGGAGAGCCGTGCCCCGGCCCAGCCAGAGCAGGAGCAGGCCGAGCGTGCAGGCGATCGCCGGCCAGTAGACGTAGCGGAAGTCCGTCGCGGGCATGATCGGCAGATAGCCGAGGATGTAGGCCGCCGAGCTGATGCCCAGCGCCCGGACCGGCATCGAGAACCGGCCCTTGCCCGGGCGGATGGCCAGCACCAGCGCGACGGCGAGCCAGAACCACCCGCGGAACAGCCACCGCACGTCCGTCACCATGCCGTTGACGTACGTGCCGAGCATGTCCTCCAGCCGGGGATGCGCCACCTCGATGCCCAGGTCGTTGCGGCTGACCCCCGCTTTGTACGGATCGTCGGTCTCGAACAGCAGAGTCGTGAAGAGCCGCAGCCGGTACTCGAGATAGTCCGGCACATGCCCGCTCATCTCGCGCAGCCACAGGGACGTGATCTCCCCCGAGTCCCCGCGCAGCCCGTCCGCCGGGCGTTCGTAGCAGGCCCAGTAGGCGTCCGACAGGGCACCGACGCGCTCGCACTCCTGCGCGGAGGCCACGAGCCGGTCCCTGAGACCGCGTGGCACGTCCGCCGTCCGGAGCTCGTCCACCTCCAGTACATGGACCAGGTCGTCGAGCATGATCTGTGCGGCCTGTTTCGTCTCGAGAGGCCGCGCGAACAGGGAGATGGCGGCGGTCGGTACGACGAGGGCGGCCAGGAGTGCCGCCGTGCACGTCACCCACGTACGGCGTCCGGGAGCGCGCCACAGTGCGAGGACCAGCATGACGAAGACGGGGAGCGCGGCGAAGAAGGCGTTCTTGCGCACCAGCATGGCGTACGCGAGGAACAGCACGCCCAGCCCGAGCAGCCCCCACCGCACGGCGGGACGAGGAGGTCGGTGGTCCCGCAGCCACAGCCCGGTGAGCGCGACCGCGCACGCGGCGAGCAGTGCGACCGCCGTGTGGACGTCCTTCCACACCACCCCGACGAACGTCAGCACGAAGGGAGTCAGACCGACGCCGAGTACGGCGAGCGAGCCGCCGCGGCTCGCGGTCAGCTCCCAGACGCACCAGGCCAGCACCCCGAGCGCTCCCCAAAAAAGAACGGCCTGGAGGACGAGCATGGACGCGATCGAGCCGGTCACCGCGATGAGCGCACGCCACACCAGGCTCAGCACGGGCGGGTGCCAGTCGGTCAGGGGCGTCTTCCCCTCGGCCTGCCGGAGCTGGTCGAGGCTGTCGGGACTCAGGTAGCCGGGGAAGAACACGAGGATCGTGCCCAGGCAGCAGACCGCGGCGACGGCGGCCAGCCCCCAGACCCAGCGCTGCGCACGCGGCAACCACGGCATTTGTCCCATATGCCGGATGCTAACGGGTCGTCGGGTGCCAGCCGGTCAGGGTGCGACGAAGACGTATCGCCGGTAGGCGTAGAAGCGGAACAGGGTCGCGAGCACCCAGCCGAAGATGCGGGCGGTGTTGTCGCTGAGCGGCGAGTCGAGCCCCAGCAACTGCCGGGACGCGAAGACCGTGCCCGCCGTGATGGCGAGACCGACGCCGTTCGCGACGAGGAACAGGCCCAGTTCGTGGGCCACCTTCTCGCGGTGCTGGTGGCGGTAGGTCCAGTAGCGGTTCCCGGCCCAGCTGAAGAGCGCGGCGGCGCCCGTCGCGACGACGGAGGCCTGGACGGGAGCGGCCCCCATCGGCCCGCCCTCCGCGCCGCCGGGCAGCCCGAAGACCAGCAGGTTGTAGCCGCCGTTGTCCACGACGAAGGCCAAGGCCCCGACCACTCCGAACTTGGCGGCCTCGCGCCAGATACCCCGTACGGCATCACGGACGGAACGTGTCACAGAGGCGAGAACCGGCACAGAGCGAGAGTAGCCACCCGGCGCGCCACCACCCCATAGACGCGCGCATACCGCATGATTTCCCTCATATGTGACTATTCGGCACCGGCTCGGATGCTCGGATGAGGAGTGGGAGGTGGTCGTGGAACCGACGATCGCGTGTGTCGTGCCGTGCCACAACGAGGAGGCGGCCGTCGGCAAGGTGGTCCGCGACCTGCGCGCGGCCCTCCCCGAGGCCGTCGTGTACGTCTACGACAACGCCTCCACCGACCGCACCGTGGAGGTCGCCCGGGCGGCGGGCGCGATCGTCCGGCAGGAGCCCCGCAAGGGCAAGGGCAACGTCATCCGCCGCGCCTTCGCCGATGTCGACGCCGACGCCCTGCTCATCATCGACGGCGACGACACCTACGACGCCTCGCGCGCCCGGGACCTGGTGGACCTGCTCTTCGACGGGCCGTACGACCAGGTCGTCGGCGCCCGCCGGGTGACGGACGACGGCGCCTACCGGACCGGACACGCGGTCGGCAACAAGCTGCTCACCGGCGCCGTGCGGTCCCTGTTCGGCAACGACGTGACCGACATGCTCAGCGGCTACCGGGTCTTCTCACGCCGCTTCGTGAAGTCCTTCCCGGCGCTGGCCCGGGAGTTCGAGACCGAGACCGAGATGACGATCCACGCCCTCCACCTGCGTCTGCCGACGGCGGAGGTGGTCGTGGACTACCGGGTCCGGCCCGCCGGCGGCGAGAGCAAACTGCGCACCTACCGGGACGGCTGGCGCATCCTGCGGGTCATCCTCGACCTGGCGCGGCGCGAGCGCCCCTCCCTCGTCCACACCGTGATCGCCGGCGTCCTGGCCCTGGTCTCGGTCGTCCTCGGCATCCCGGTCATCGCCGAGTTCGTCCGCACGGGCACCGTGCCCCGCGTCCCCACGGCGATCCTCGCCGCCGCGATCATGACCATCGCCGCGCTCGTCCTGCTCGTGGGCTACATCCTCGAGTCGCTCACCCACATGCGGCAGGAGCAGACCCGGCTCGTGCACCTCTCCTACCCGGCCCCCGTCCGCACCCCGCGCTACACCACCCACGGAGCCGGCACCGGCCCCGTACCGGTCCGGAAAACCGTCGACGGCCCCTGAGCCGCCTGGGGAGCCACGGGCTCGCAGTACGATGATCGGAACCCCCGTTCCGCGGGGTCCCGTGACTGAGGAGATGCGTGCCCGTGCCTGCCCGACTTCCTTCGTGGGCCTGGGTGACCGGGCTGACCGTGGGAGCGATAGCCGCGGTGACGGTCCTGGCCGTGCAGGCGGACCGGGGCCCGCACCCCACCGCGACCTCGGCCAAGCCGAGCACCTCGGTGTCGGCGCAGCCCACACCCACGGCTTCGGTCCCGGCGAGGGTGCCCGACGGCTCCGGCACCGGCCGGCGCATCGTCTACTCCCTCGGCGAGAAGCGGGTGTGGCTGGTCGACGCGAGCGAGGCGACCCGCCGTACGTTCACCGTGTGGCCGGGCACGGTCAGCCCCGACCCCGGCACGTACACGGTGTCGTCCCGCAACGAGGCCACGACCGGCTCCGACGGCGTCCAGATCGAGCACATCATCTACTTCGCCGCGAAGTCCGGCGTCTCCGTCGCCTTCTCCAACGCGGTCGACGGCGCCTCGCCGCCTCCCGCCGACTCCGGCGCCAAGACGGGCGGAGTCAGGATGCGGAAGGCGGACGGCACGGCGCTGTGGGCGTTCGGCACCGTCGGCACGACGGTGACCGTGGTCAAGTAGCGGCCGGGGTCAGGCAGCCGGGTCCGACTGCTTGGACGGCAGGTGGTTGACGATCAGCACGAGCCCGCTGAACAGGAACACGCGGGTGGCGGCGTCCAGCCCGTTCCAGCTCTTCGACTGCCACATGGAGAACCACTCACCGCCGATCGCGATGAACCCGGCGCCGAACAGCAGCAACACCATCAGCAGCCCGTACGTGGACATCCGCCGGGCCTGCTGCTGATCACGTCTGGCCCACAGCCAGGTCCCGTATATGAGGACGAGCGCGGCGACGGTCTCCCAGATGATGATCAGCACGTAGGCGGTGTCCTGGAGCCCCGTACTGGTGATGGCCCGCCACATCAGGTCCTCGTCCTTGAACGTGGTGTCCATGGCGAGGACATGCCGGACGAACTGCTGGTTGGTGCCGAAGTCGGTGATGTTCCCGAACGCGACCAGCGCCATGTAGAGGGCGACGGAGGCGGTGAGCAGGGCGGCGGCGAGAGGCAGCGCGCCGCGGCGCGAAGTGGAGGAGGTGGCCATGCCGATCATTCTTCCCGAGCGGCGGTCGCCGACGGGCCAGAATGACGACGGAAGCCGGCCGGGCGAGGCGAGGGGACGTACGGATGGCACAGGCGAGACCGTCGATGCAGGACCTGATACGGCAGCGGACCCGGGCCGGTTTCGTCGGCCGGGTCGCTGAACGGTCCCTGTTCCGCGCGAACTTCGACACCCCTCCGCACGACGAAGGCCACCGCTTCCGCTTCCACGTACACGGCAACGCGGGCGTCGGAAAGACCTTCCTGCTGAGGGAGTTGGAGCAGATCGCCCGCGAGCAGGGTGCGCTGACCGCGTACGTGGACGACAGTTCCGGCAGCGTGCCGGAGGTGATGGCGCAGATCAGCCGCCAGTTCGCCGCGCAGGGCCGCCGGTTGAAGGAACTCGACCGCACGCTCGCCGCCCACGACGAACGCAGGCACGAGGCGGAGCTGGCCGCGCTCGCCGCCCTGGACGCGCAGGCGGAGGACGCGGGCCCGACGGTGGGCGGGAGGGTGGTGGCCCGGGCCGGGATGGTCGCGCTGGGGATGGTCCCGGTGGTCGGCCCCCTCGCGGGCCTGCTCGACTCCGGCGAACTCGCGGGCGGAGTGGACCGGTTCCGGGAGAGCGTCCTGGCCCGCTTCCGCGACCACGAGGACGTACGGCTGGTCCTGGCCCCGGAACAGGTGCTCACCCCGGTTCTCCTGCGCGAACTCTCGGACGCCGCCACCTCCACCCCCTGGATCGCCCTCTTCCTCGACACCTACGAGCGGACGGCCCCGTACCTCGACCACTGGCTGCACGAGACGATGACCACCGACCGCTACGGCGCCATGCCGGCCACGGCCGTCGTGGTCACGGCGGGCCAACGCCCCCTGGACACCGCCCTCTGGGGCGGCCTGAGGGACTTCGTCACGGACGTCCCGCTGTCCCCCTTCACCGAGGCGGAGGCCCGCGGTCTGCTGGCCGGCAAGGGCGTGACCGCCGAACCGGTCGTCGAGGAGGTCCTGCGCCTCACCGGCGGCCTCCCCGTCCTCGTCTCCACTCTCGCCGAGTCCCGTCCCGCCGACCCGGACGACGTGGGCGACCCGAGCGCCACGGCGGTGGAACGCTTCCTGAAGTGGGAGCGGGATCCGGCTCGACGCGCGGCCGCACTGTCCTGCGCGCTGCCGAGATGGCTGGACGCGGACGTCTTCCGGGCGGTCACCGACTGCCCTCAGGAGCAACTGGAGCCGCTCTACGCGTGGTTGCGGAGCATGCCGTTCGTCGCCGAGAGCGGCGGGGGCCGACTGCGCTATCACGACGTCGTGCGGGCACCGATGCTGCGCGCGGAACGGAGCCGGTCACCCCGTGGCTGGGCCGAGCGGCAGCGACGCCTGGCGCGGACGTTCGGCGGCTGGCGGGAGGAGACCGGGGCAGGCGGGGATGAGCCGTGGGCCGACGAGACGTGGCGGACCCTGCGCCTGGCCGAGGTGTACCACCTGCTCTGCGCGGGTGAGCGGGACGCGCTGCCGCAGGCGCTGCGGGACTTCGTCCACGCCTGCGACGCCGGTGCGGGAGTGGCCGCGCAGTGGGCGCGCGTACTGGTGGACGCGGGGCAGGACGCGGACGCGGCGGCGGTGGCCGGGTGGGGCACCGATCTGACGGCGGCACTCGACGCGGAAGGCATCGTCACCGCACTCGGGCTGCTCCTGCGCCGCGCGGAGCTCGACGCGCCGACCCAAGCCCGGGCCCGGGTCGTACGGGGTGACGAACTGCGCGGACAGGCCGCGTACGCGCAGGCCCTCGCCGAGTACGACCGGGCCGTCGCCCTCGATCCGGAGCTGGCCGTCGCCTACCGTCAACGGGCCGGAATCCGGAGGGAATTGGGCGAGCACGACGCGGCGATCGCCGACCTGGACCGGGCCGTCGCGCTGGAGCCGGACAACTCCTGGTACGTCGCCCTGCGCGGCGAACACCACCGGCTCGCCCGGCACGACGCCGAGGCCATCCGGGACCTGAGCGAAGGGATCCGCCTCGACCCGGCCAACGAGTTCGCCTGGGCCTCCCGGGGAGCCACGCACGAACGCCGCGGAGACCTGGACGCCGCCCTCTCCGACCTGGGCCGGGCACTGGACCTCAAGCCGGACTACGCCTGGGCGCTCGCCCGCCGCGCCCGGGTCTGGCGCGCACTGGGCGATCCCCGACGCCAACTGGCCGACCTCGACCACGCCCTCACCGTGAACCCCGACTGGCCCTGGGCCCGCTGCGAACGCGGCGACGCGCTGCGCGTCGCTGGCCGCGACGAGGAGGCTGTCGCCGACTTCGACCGCGCTCTGTCCCTGGACCCCGCCTACACCTCGGCGTACGCGAGCCGGGGCGCGTCCCTCACCAACCTCGGCCGCCACGCGGAGGCACTCGCCGACCTGAACCGGGCGGTGGAACTCCGGCCGGGATATGTCTGGGCGTTGTGCCGCCGGGCGGTGCTGTACGCGCTCATGGGGCGGTTCGAGAAGGCACGGGCCGATGTGGAAAGGGTCCGGGAACTGGACTCCGAGGTACTGGAACGCCTTTCGGATACCGACCGTGCGGTACTGGGGTCGGTCCTCACCGGGTGAACAGCGTGCGAATTGCCTGTGTGCGGATGTAATTCGACCGTGACTTATTGCGTGGTGGTGGCGTAACGTTTGAGTCATTCAAAGGAGGCATCGGTGTTCGACGAGCGCAAAGAAGCGGAAATGAGGCTGTACTCCTAGGCCTTGGCCCGGGAGCTCGCTCTGAAGAAGGAGCGAGCGGAGGCCGAAGAGAACGACTCGACTCCTGAAACGGCCCCCGCCCAGGACTGAGACTCAGCGCCCCACCGCGAACTCCAGGAATTCGGACCAGGCGCCGTCGGTAAATGCCAGGTGGGCGGCGTCCTTGTTCTTGGAGTCACGGATGTGGATGGTGGGGGAGTGGGCAGGGGATATGGCGACCTCGACGCAGTCGGGTCCGTCGTTTCCGCTGTAGCTGCTCTTGATCCACGTCAGTGGGGTGGGCGTCATGTCTCTTCTCCCAGCACTTTTTCGATGAAGGCCAGTGACTCGCGGGGCGAGAGGGCCTGCGCCCGGATCATGCCATAGCGCATATCGAGGACCTGTACGTCCTTTGGGTCGCTGATCACGCGGTCGTACAGTTGGCTTTCCGTGTGACCGAGCGCCTTGCCGTCCTGGAGCTTCAGCAGGCGGAACGAGCCCATCACAGCAGCGTGGTCCTCCCGGTTCATGGGCATCACTTGGATCTCCACGTGCCGCAACTCCGCTACCTCCAACAGGTGTTCGAGTTGCCGGCGCAGCACCATCTTGCCCCCGAAGGGCCGCCGGAGTGTCATCTCTTCCTGGACAAAGGTGACCAGCGGTCGGGGCACCCGATCGAAGACGGCCTTCCGTGCCATGCGTGCGGCCACGTGACGCTCGATCTCGTCCTCGGTGTAGGACGGCCGCCGCATCGCGTACAACGCCTGGGCGTACTCCGGTGTCTGCAACAGCCCGTGGATGTGCAGGGCTGCGTAGGCCCCGAGCTCGACTGCCTGGTCCTCCAGCTTCGTCAGGTCCCGCACGGTCTTCGGATACCGGGCCCTCTCTACGTCCTCCTTCATCGCCGAGATCTTGCCGCCGGCGCCCAGCACCTCATCCGTCTTGTCGAGAAAGTCCGGCTTGGGGATCCGCCTCGCCCGCTCCACGGACGAAACCATCTCCTCGCCGTACCCGATCGCCGAGCCCAGCTCCGTCTGCTTCAGCCCCGCGGCCTCGCGCCACATCTTGATCTGCCGCCCGACCGTCCTGAGCACGGCCGCCGCTTCCTCGTCCTCCACGCCTTCCCCTCCTGACGTACGAGCCGTACGACCCCGCCACGCGCCCGGACAGTCACCCTCCGTACCGGAGTCGTTGCTGTTCAGGGTAGGGAGGTCCGGCCACGCTGGGTGACATGAGCCAGAAATCCCTCGCCGGAATCACCGCCCCCGCCCGTCACTTCGCGGTGCAGCTGTCCGCTACTCGAAGAGGTGCTCGACTGGCCCGGCTGCTCACCGAACGCCAACTCGACGAGTGGGGCGAGCCGTACGAGGCGGCCGCGCAGGTGGTGGCGGAGCTGGCCTCCAACGCCGTACTGCATGGACGGGTCCGGGGCAGGGACTTCCGGCTGCGACTGACGCTACGAGCCGATCACACTCTCCGTGTCGAGGTCACTGACGCCCGGGGCGACCGGGTCCCGTGCATCCCCGCCCCGGTGGAGCAGCAGGACACCGAGGGAGGACACGGCCTGCGCATCGTCGAGGCGTACGCGAACCGCTGGGGCGTGGCAGAGGCACCGGCCCACGGCAAGACGGTGTGGGCGGAACTGGCGATGTCACACAGTGGTGATTGACGATCAGCGTTCCCCGAGGCCGAGGGCGGCGACCTCGCGTACGGCGTCGGCGATGGCCCGGAAGTCCTTCTTGAGGAGCGCTCCGTGGTTGCTGGCGACCTTCGCGCTGATCCGGATGTTCGGGTTGCCGACGGTCACCGCGTCGAGGCCGGTGCGTGTCCGTTCCTGCTCGTCACCGCGGCTTCCGAAGGACGTCCCCGACGCGACCACATACCGCACCGGGACGGTGATGCTGCCCAGCACGGGACCCAGCTCCCGCTCCCGGGAGAGCCTGCCGAGCTCGATGTTGCTCTCGGCCTGCTGTGCGGCGGTCATCCGCGGGGTCAGGCCCGTCGGGCGCAGCAGCGGCATGAACCAGCCCAGCCGCCGGAACAGCTTGCGGATCCGCCGCTCCATGGCCTCGTCCAGCCAGTCGTACGGGAACGCGCCGTCGACCAGGACCGCACCCACGGCACGCTCCGGATTCCGCTCGGCCCAGTGCGCCGCGACGACCGCCCCGTAGGACCAGCCGACCACCAGCGCCCGCTCCACGCCCCTGGCCGCGAGAACGGCGTCGACATCGCGGACGGCCGCCTCGAAGGAGTAGTCCGCCGAACGCTTCGACTTGCCGCGTGCCCGCTCGTCGTAGGTGATGTGCCGCCACCCGGTGCCCAGTTCGGCGACGACCCGCCGCCAGTACCCCTGGGTGGCGAACTGGCCGTTGAGGTAGAGCACCGGGATCCCGGGACCGCCGGTGTCGGTGACGGCCAGGGCCGTGTCGTCGACCGGCACCATGCCGGTCCACGCCGAACTGTTCGAGGACGTGCTGTTCTTCGTCATGTGTTCCCCCTGGTGGTGGGCTCGGGCTCGGGTCGGACAGTCCTGGTGCTGTTCGTTCAGAGGCTGCGGGCGGTGATGTCGCCGTGGGAGGTGGTGGCGCGGATGTCGAGTTCGGCGGTGCCGTCGTTCTTGAGGGAGTTGCTGACGCGGCCGTAGCCGGTGCCGGCGTCCAGGGCGGCCGAGACACCCACGGCGGCGCCGACCGAGATGTCGCCGGACTGGGTGCGGAGCACGACCGTGCCGCGCACGGCCTCGGCGATCCGGATGTCGCCCCTCGCGGTGCTGATCTCCGCGTGGCCGCCCAGCCGGCCGATCTCGACGTCGCCGTCGATCGCGGTGAGGCGGACGCTCGCGGCCTCGTCGATCTTGATCTGCCGGTACGCGCCGTCGAAGACGACGTCGCCGAGACGCCCGACGCCGCGGAACTCGGCGCTGTCGGCCTTGACCTCGACGCGGGAGCCGGCGGGCAGCCGGACGGTGACCTCCACGGCTCCGGAAGGGCCGAAGAGCTGGTTGCCGGAAGCCGAGGCCGTGACCCGCAGGACGCCGTCGGCGCAGGCGACGACGGTCTTCTCGGCGGCCTTGGTGTCGCGGCTCTTGGAGGGGTCGGCGGGCAGGACCTCGACGGTGGTGTCGGCGCGGTCCGCGGCGATGAACTGGACGCGTCCGGCGGGGATGTCGAGGACGGCGGAGATCGGGGCGGGGGTGGCGAAGGTCTGCATCGTGCTCTCCTTTGACTCGTCGTTTCGGACGATGGAAAAGCTACGTTGCATTCACGTAGTCAGCAACATGCTCGTTGCGCGTAATCGCTGTTTGTGCAGCTCAATGTCGAGTAATCGTTGCAATGGCTTCAAATCAATGCAACGTTCGCGGGGCTTTCGTTGCAATGGATGGAAGTGAACGCACCGCCGCTCGAAAAACCGGTGGAGCAGCGCCGCCGTGCTGCCCTACCGTGCTGCCGGACCAAGTCGCCCAGGCAAGGACGTGCCGTTGTACACCCTGTGAGACCTCCCGAGAGCTGATGTGTCGCGCGTCGCGCATATGCGCCGCGCTCCTTTTTGCTGCGGATTTCTCACTGAAACCGGTGTACTTCTGTGCTCGATAACTGGGTTGTCATGCCCACCTGCCTGCCGACCGTCCTCCGCCGTTGCCACGCGTGCGCGTCCGAGCGTTTCCGGGCGAACGGCAAGTTCCGCGTCAACGCCAACCACAAGCTCCTCGACGCCTGGCTCCTCGTGCTGTGTACCGCTTGCGGGGACACGGCGAAGCTCACGGTCCTGGAGCGGATGAACGTGCGCTCCGTACGGACTGAGCTGCTGGACCGGATGCACGACAACGATCCTGGCCTGGCAGCCGAGCTGCTCCAGGATCCGGTCGTGCGGCGCCGTAATCGCATCGCCCTCGACTGGGACGACGCCTGGCGCCTCGACACCGGCGGATCGGATCACCTGGACCGCGAGGTGATCGACGTCTCGGTCCGCTTCGCGGCGCGGATCCCTGTCCGGCCGGTGCGACTGATCGCTGAAGGCTGCGGTCTTTCGCGGGCCGAGGTCGAGAGACTGATCGCGGAGGGGAAGCTCGTGTCGGCGGTCCGGCTGGGCGGCAGGCTCTCGGACGACTTCACCTTCACGCTCAAGCGCTGAGCCCTCCTGGGGACCCGGGCCTGTCCGGCGTGATCCGCCGGACAGGCCCACACCATTCCGCCCCCTGAACCCGCCGTCCCCGTTCGATTACAGTGCTGAGCTGTCGTACGTATGGACGGTCCCTGGGAGGTCAAGGTGGGTGCGACTGCCGGCGCCGTCTGGGGCCGTTCGGAGCAGCAGGACTTTCGCAGCCGGGTACGGGGGACGCTGCTCGGCCTGGCCGTCGGGGACGCGCTGGGTGCGCCCGTGGACGGGCTGGGGATCGTCGGGATCAGGGAGGCGTACGGGGCGGAGGGGCTGGTCGATCTGGCTCCCGCCTATGGCAGACGCGGTGCCGTCACCCACCTCACCCAGCTCACCCTGTTCTCCGTGGACGGGCTGATACGGGCCCAGGTGCGGCGGGACACCGGCGCCTGGCACCCGCCCACCGACCTGCACCGGGCGTATCTGCGCTGGGCCGCCACCCAGCGGGACTGGGGGCCCGACGAGCGGCGCAAGGACGACGGGTGGCTCGCGCGCGAGGAGTGGCTGTACGCGCGCAGGGACCCGAGTCGGGCGCTGCTCCTCGGGCTCGCCGACGAGACCATGGGGACCCCCGAGACGCCCAAGAACCCCGGCGAGCTCGGGCCCGAGGCCGCCGCCCGGTCCGCCCCGTTCGGGCTGCTCGTGGGATGGGAGCCGCAGCTCGTCGCCCAGCTCGCGGTGGAGTGCGCGGCGCAGACCCACGGTCATCCCACGGCGTATCTCGCGGCGGGCGCGTACGCCGTGATCGTGCACGCCCTCGCCCTCGGGGAGAGTCTCGACGGCGCCGTGCAGCGGGGCTTCGCGCTGCTGGCCGCCCGGCCCGGGCACCAGCCGGTGTCGGACGCGCTCCAGCACGCGCTGGGTGCCGTACGGCAGGGGCTGCCCGGGCCGGAGCGCGTGGCGGAGCTGTGCGGGGCCGGTACGGCGGAGAGCCTCGTCGGTGCCGCCGTGTACTGCGCCCTCGTCGCCGCCGACGTCCGGCACGGACTGACGCTCGCCGTCAACCACGACGGCCCCTCCGCCGCCACCGGCGCCCTGACGGGCGGGCTGCTCGGCGCCCTGCACGGCGAGACGGCCCTCCCCCCGGCCTGGCTGGCCGAGCTGGAGGGCCGTCCCACGATCCTGGAGCTGGCCGACGACTTCGCCATGGAGATGACCCAGGGGCCCGCCCTGCACGGGCCCGGTGGGTCGTCGCCGGGGTGGCTCGCCCGCTATCCGAGGGCCTGAGCCCACCCACCCCCCAGTTCCGCTCAGTCCTTGACCGTCGTCCGCACCACGTCGTCCGCCGGCCCGGCCGGCACCGGAACCGCGGCCGAGGCCGCCCCGTCCCCGTCCGTGTTGATCTTCTCGATGAGCGCCAGCCGCTCCGGGGTGTCCTCCGGCTTGATGTAGCCGATGAGGATGTAGAGGACCAGCGACACCGCCAGCGGGATCGACACCTGGTACTGGAGCGGCACGCCGCCCTCGACGCTCCAGTGGATCGGGTAGTTCACCAGCCAGAAGGCGAGCAGGCCCATCGACCAGCTGACGAGGGCAGCCGTCGGGCCGGAGCGGCGGAACGCCCGCAGCAGGCCCAGCATCATCGGGATCGCCATCGGGCCCATCAGACCGGCCACCCACTTGATGACGACCGTGATGATGTCCTTGAAGGCCGGGGAGTTGACCTGCGTCGCCGCCGCCATGGACAGACCGAGGAAGACCACCGTCGCGATACGGGCGACCCGCAGGCCCTGGCTCTGGTTCCAGGCCCGGGCCCGTGCCCAGATCACCGGCGCGCAGTCCCGGGTGAACACGGCCGCGATGGCGTTGGCGTCCGAGGAGCACATGGCCATGGTGTGCGAGAAGAAGCCGACGATGACCAGACCCAGCAGGCCGTGCGGCAGGAGCTGTTCGGTCATCAGGGCGTAGGAGTCCGAGCCGTCGCCCTTCTGCGACTCGACCAGCAGCGGGGACATCCACATGGGGAAGAACAGCACCAGCGGCCAGACCAGCCAGAGGATCGCCGACAGCCGGGCCGACCGCTCGGCCTCCTTGGCGTTCGGTGTGGCCATGTAGCGCTGGGCCTGGTTGAGCATGCCGCCGTTGTACTCGAAGAGCTTGATGAAGAGGAACGCCAGCAGGAAGACCGTGCCGTACGGACCGACCAGCGGTTTCTCGTGGCCCTGGAGCTCGGGCGAGTCCCAGACGCCGAAGAAGCCGCCGTGGTCGTCGAGCCGTACGAACACGGCCACGAACATCGCGATGCCGGCCAGCAACTGGATGATGAACTGGCCGAGTTCGGTCAGCGCGTCGGCCCACAGGCCGCCGATCGTGCAGTAGATCGCCGTGATGCCGCCGGTGATGAGGATGCCCTGGTTGAGGGAGATCCCCGTGAAGACGGACAGCAGCGTCGCGATCGCCGCCCACTTCGCGCCCACGTCCACGATCTTCAGCAGCATGCCGGACCAGGCCAGCGCCTGCTGGGTCTTCAGGTCGTAACGGTTCTTCAGGTACTCCAGCGGGGAGGCCACATGGAGCCGCGAGCGGAGCCGGTTGATGCGCGGCGCGAACAGCTTCGAGCCGATGGCGATGCCGAGGGCGATCGGGAAGGACCAGGTGACGAAGGACGTGACGCCGTAGGTGTAGGCGATGCCCGCGTACCCGGTGAACATCACCGCGCTGTAGCCCGACATGTGGTGCGAGATGCCGGAGAGCCACCACGGCATCCTGCCGCCGGCGGTGAAGAAGTCGCTGACGTTGTCCACGCGTTTGTGCGACCAGACGCCGATCGCGACCATCACGGCGAAGTAGCCGATGAGCACGGCCCAGTCGAGACCGTTCATGAGTCCCCTTCCACGGGTGCGCCGTCAGGGTCAGGCATGTGAACTCTGGGTTCGGTGACGTGCGCACGGCAAGGAAGAGGAAGGTCAAGAGACCGTAAAAAAGTTCGGTGAGGTGACTTGTGTTTACGTACATGAACCGAAGCGTCGATCGTGCCGCTTGGCTGGAAATCGCTCTCAGCGCATCAGTTCGCCCGCGTTCACCAGCAGTGACTGGCCCGTGATCGCCCGCGCCCGGTCCGACGCCAGGAACACCGCCGCGTCCGCCACGTCCGCGTCCGTCGCCAGCTCCGGCAGTGCCGTACGACCCGTCAGCCTGCCCAGCACCTCCGCCTCCGACACGCCCTCCTTGCCGGCGGTGAACCGTACGTACGCCTGCACCGGCGGACCCCACATCCAGCCCGGCAGCACGGTGTTGACCCGGATCCGGTACGGCCCCAGCTCCCGTGCCAGCGAGTACATCGCGCTCGTCAGCGCCCCCTTCGACGCCGCGTACGCCGCCTGCCGCACCTGCGAGGGAGCCGCCACCGCCGACTGCGTCCCGACGAACACGACTGAACCGCCGCCGCCTTCCTTCAGTGCCGGCAGACAGGCCCGGGTCATTCGCAGCGTGCCCAGCAGGTTCACGTCCAGCACCGCACGCCAGGCCTCGAAGTCCGCGTCCTCCAGACCGCCGAAGTAACCGTCCAGCGCGGCCACATGCACCACGGCGTCGATCCGCCCGAACCGCTCCCGCGCCAGCCCCGCCAGCGCCTCGCACTGTGCCTCGTCGGCGATGTCGGTCGCCCGGTACGCCGTGCGCGACCCGTCCGGATCGAGCGCGGTGGCCGTCTTCGCCAGGTTTGCCTCCGTACGCGCCCCGAGTACGGCACGGCCCCCGTCCCGTACGACGGCCGCCGCCACCTGCCGCCCCAGTCCGGCCCCGACCCCCGACACGACGACCGTCTTCCCCGCGAGCAGTGACATGGCAGGACCTCCCGGAAGCCGGAACCGTACGCCGGAACCGCGCGCCGGACCCTGGCGCTTTATCTGACGGAGCGTCAGAGTATGGGCCAGCCGCCTACGAAGGGGAAGGCATGAGCGACGACACCCGCAGCGAGCTGTACGCCGAACTGGCCGCCGTCGGCCCCTACGGCACCCACCCCGGCCACGCCCTGATCACCCTGGTCGAACCGCACCCGGGCCACGAGTACGCCTACAACCGCTGGTACGAGGACGACCACTACTACGCGGGCGCCATGGCCATGCCCTGGATGTACGCCGGCCGCCGCTGGGTGGCGACCCGGGACCTGCAACTCCTGCGCTACCCCGAGAAGTCGGCGGTCGCCCAGCCCGTCACCACGGGCTGCTACCTCTCCACGTACTGGATCACCGCCGGCCGCTACGACGACCACATGCGCTGGACGGTCGCCATCAACAAGCGCCTCAACCGCGACGGCCGCGTCTACCACGACCGCACCCACGTCCTCACCGCCTTCCAGGCCCACGAGGCGACGGTCTACCGGGACGGGGCGACGGGCCCGTGCGACGTCCACGCCCTCGACCACCCCTACGCCGGCCTGGTCCTCCAGGTCGTCGAGGCCGGCGCACCCGAGCAGCGCCCACAGCTGCTGGAGTGGCTGCGCTCCCGCCACCTGCCCGAGCGGCTCGCGGATTCCCCGGCGGCCATGGTGACCGTCTTCCGCCCGACCCCGCTGCCCGGCGACCGCATGACCTACGTCAAGCAGGTCGAGGGCGTCGACACCCGGCTGACCCTGTTGTGGTTCCTCCAGGCGGACCCGCGCGAGTGCTGGGAGACCTTCTTCACCGGCCTGGACACGGCGGTCGGCGAATCCGGGCTCGGGCGGGTGGAGCTGGTCGCGCCCTTCATCCCGACGGTGCCGGGAACGGACCGGTACGTCGACCGCCTCCGCTGAGAGCCGAGAGCCGAGAGCCGAGAGCCGAGAGCCGAGAGCTGACAGCTGAGCGCCGAGCCGAGCGCCGAGCGCCGGCAGGGTCAGCGCAGCTCCTCCGGGCACGGCGTGCCCCGGGGCAGCTGGTAGGGCGCCGCCAGGTGGTAGGTGCCCGGCTTCGGCGCGACCAGCACCGTCCACCTGTCGCCGTTCTCGTCCTCCTCCGTCTCCGCCAGGCAGCCGTTGACGTTGACGTACGTCTTCGGCTCGCCCTCGGGACGGTCCTCGGACGCCTCGGTCTCCTGCGGCGGCTTCAGGCTCTTGCCCTCGGCGTCGACGATGCTCAGCCACGGCGAGTACGGGATACGGACCAGGATCCGGCCCGCCTTCCTCACCTGGAGGATCATCTCGCCCTGCTCGGCCCGGTCGACGACCGCGTTCGGCTCGGCCAGCGGGGTGGGGTCGGTCACCTTGAACAGCTGCCAGTTGGCGTCGCCCCAGACCTGGGTCAGATACGGCAGCCCGCGCTGCACCAGCGCCCGCTCCCGCTGCCCTCCGTCGCCGTCCGGCTCGTCCTTCGGCAGCACCACGTAGTGCACCGCCCAGCGCTTCAGCCACTCGTGGTAGTTCGCCGAGTTGAGCGTGTCGTCGTAGAAGAGGGGGTTGCGCTCCATGTCGGCCTGCCGGTTCCAGCCGCGGGCCAGGTTGACGTACGGGGCGAGGGCGGAGGCCTCGCGGTGGGAGCGGGCGGGGACGACCTCCACGCGGCCCTTCTCGGCGGCGACCTCCTGCAACTCGTTCACCAGCGGAGCCAGCTCGCGCGACCAGGACGCCGCAGGGGCCGTGTGCACGATGTCGTCGACCGTCTTGAAGCCGATCCACCCGGTGAATCCGACGAACGCGACGACGATCGTGTACCACTTGCGGCTCCGCGGCACCGTGAACGGCAGCGCGGTGACCAGCGCCACCCCGGCGAACAGCATCGCCAGCCGCGTGATGTTCGAACCGATCTGGGAGCTGACCAGCCACACCAGCACGACGCCCAGCCCGTACACCGCGGCCGTCAGCCGGACCGTCTTCCAATCCTCCGGCACCAGGACGAAGACGAGGACCGAGAACGCGAGCGGCAGCAGCACCGAGCCGATCATCATCGGCTGCGTCCCCGAGAACGGGAACAGCCACGCCGACACCGCCACCACCGCGGTCGGCGCCAGCCCCAGCGCCCACGCGCCCGGCCGCCGTTTCTGCAGGAACAGCGCCACCGCGACCAGGCCCACGAACAGGCCCGCGACCGGTGACGACATGGTGGCCAGCGCGGCCAGGGGCGCCGCGCACAGGGCCTTCGCCCAGCGCTTGTACCGCCACCGGTACGGCCAGCAGAACACGACGGCGACCGCGCCGAGCGCGAACATCATGCCCAGGCCGAACGTCACCCGCCCGGACACCGCGTTGCAGAACAGCCCGAACACACCCGCCAGCGACGCCCACAGGGGGTTGCGCACGGACCGGCTGCGCAGGAGGAGCAGGGTCAGCAGCCCCGCCGAGACCGTCCCCGCGATCATCATCGTCGTGCGCACGCCGAGCACCGACATCAGATACGGCGACACCACGCTGTACGACACCGGGTGCATCCCGCCGTACCAGGCGAGGTTGTACGCCGAGTCCGGGTGCCGGCCGACGAACTCGGCCCAGGCGTCCTGCGCGGCCAGATCGCCGCCGCTGTTCGCGAACGTGAAGAACCAGACGACGTGGAGCACTCCGGCCAGGCCCGTGATGGACAGCACCGGGTGGCGCAGCATGCGCTCACGCAGCGTCAGTACGGCGGCCGGCAACCGCGACTCGAGGGAGTCAGGGGAGCCGGGGGAATCAGGGGAGCCCGGAGAATCGGGGGAGCCGGCGGAGTCGCGGGAGTCGTCCTCACGGCCGTTGCGGCTGCTGCCTTCCCCGGCTGCGGGCAGGCGTATTCGCGGGCCGGATACCGGGCCCGGATCGGCGTCGTCGGCGTGTGTCGGCTCCGCAGTGGCCACTCGAAGGCACTCCCCGTGTCCCGTCTTCTGTTCTCGTCTTCTCTGCCCGGCCGTGCCCCGTTGGTCAGCGGTTCACGGCCGCGCCGCCGCGGACGGCGGCCTGCCCGGTTCGCGACGCTAGCACGCACCCCGCCGGGCGGCGCCCGGACGGGCCGTTACCGGCGGCGGGGTGCGGTCGGGTGCGGGCCTGCGGCCGGCGGGCCGGCTCAGCCGAGGCGCGTGAGCTTGTCCGCGAAGCCCGGCTCCACGAGGTCCTTCTGCAGGGCGACCGGGACCTTGACCGCGTTGGTGCTGCCGTCACCGACGGTGAGCGTGCCCACCTTCGTGCCGGCCTTCGCCTGGTGCGGCAGCTCGTCCGCGGCGAACGTCAGCTTGACGGACAGGCCCGCCCAGCCGACGGCCGTGACGTCCTCGGTGACGGCGACCGGCGTTCGGCCGCCGAGCCCGTCGTCCGCGTACCCGACGACCGTGCCCTTCTTCAGGATCGTCGCCGACTCCAGCGCGCCCTGCGCGGCCTTGATCAGCTTGTCGCCCTCGTACAGCGCGGCGCCCAGGATGGTGTTGTCCGGGCCGCCGGCGGGCTGGCGCACGACGGCGCCGACGATCCGGCGGGTCTCGCCGTTGACGTCCTTCCTCGCGGAGAAGACGAGGTTGCCGAGCGCCGAGGTGGTGGTGCCGGTCTTGATGCCGGTGACGTCGTTGTAGCCGACCAGGCGGTTCCAGTTGTCGTGCTTGGTGCCCTTGTAGTCGACGTACGACATCATCGCCGCGACCTCGCGGAAGGCGGGCTGCTGCATGGCCGCCTTGGCGAGCTTCACCTGGTCCACGGCCGTGGACACGGTGGTGTTGTTCAGGCCCGACGGGTCGGTGTACGTCGTGTTCTTCATGCCGAGGTCCTTGGCGGCGTCGTTCATCTTCCGCACGAACGCCTTCTCGGAACCCGCGTCCCAGCGGGCGAGCAGCCGCGCCACGTTGTTCGCAGAAGCGATCAGGATGCTCTCCAGAGCCTCCCTCTGACTGATCTTGTCGCCCTTGGTGACATCGACGGTGGACTCCTGGCCGGCGTCGGACTGGTCCTCGGCGGCCTGGTCGATCTCGATCTTCGGCCCGTCCTCACCGCTCTTGAGCGGGTGCTCGCGCAGGATCAGATAGGCGGTCATGACCTTGGCGACACTCGCGATCGGCACGGGCTTCTGCTCGCCGGACGACCCGAACGTACCGATGCCCTGCACGTCGAGCGCGGCCTGACCCTTGGCCGGCCAGGGGATGTCGACCTTGCCGCCCTCGAAGGTGTAGCTGTCCTCGGCGGTGAGTTCCAGGGTGGGCGCCGGCAGCGGGCGCACACTCTGCACGACGCCGAAGACGACCACCAGCAGCAGCACCAGCGGCGTCCAGATCTTCACCCGCCGCACGGCCGTCCGCAGCGGGGTGTCCGGCGGCGGCGGGGTGTTCGTCAGCTCGGCCAGCAGATCCAGCGGCGGCCGCGGCGGCAGGGGCTGCTGGGTGGTCCGCTCGGGGCCGACGGTGGGCACGGGGGCGGT
>NZ_NGFN01000510.1 GCF_002148965.1 Streptomyces swartbergensis
GCCGAGGCCCCGCGACGTGCGCGTCCGGCGGTACCCCGCCCGCCGAGGCGTGCGCGTCAGGCCGGGCCGAGGGACTCTGCTCGCCGGCGACCCACCCGGCCGTGCCGTCCGTCAGCGCCCGCCCGCCGTCCGCCGCATACGCCCGCTGCCCGAACAGCAGCCCGATGACGAGCACTCCGCCCACCAGCAGCGCCACTCGGAGCGCACGCCACCCGGCCGCTGTGCGCGGCATGCGCACAGCGGCACCGGGCAGGACTGCTGACCAGGTCAAGAGGGGGAGCTTCCTCTCGTGCTGCGGAACAGGTGCGGAACGCATAACGCGTTACGAGCAACGAGTCGGCACGACGCGGTACTGCCCGGCGCGACGCACCGCCGAGCCGAGCAGCGCCGATCCTCGCACGGGAGTGCGGAGGTCGCGCAAGCCCTTTCCCACTGATGGTCAGCCATATCCGTTGTGCCGGCCGGAGTCGGGCGACGATGCATCGACAAGTCGCCATCCGGCATCCGACCGCCGCTCACCACCACGGCCTTCGGCACGTCACGCCGCATCCGGTATCGGCAGCGGACGCTTCTCGATCGCCGCCGCCATCACCTCCGGGAACAGATCGGGCGTGCAGGCGAACGCCGGTGCCCCCAGCGCGGCCAGCGCGGCCGCGTGCTCCCGGTCGTATGCCGGCGCCCCCTCGTCCGAGAGCGCCAGCAGCGTCACGAACTGCACCCCCGAGGCCTTCATCGCCGCGACCCGCTTGAGCATCTCGTCCCGTATGCCTCCCTCGTAGAGGTCGCTGATCAGCACGACCACCGTCTCCGCGGGCCGGGTGATCTGCGACTGGCAGTAGGCGAGTGCCCGGTTGATGTCCGTGCCGCCGCCCAACTGCGTCCCGAACAGGACGTCGACGGGATCGTCGAGCTGGTCCGTGAGGTCGACGACCGCCGTGTCGAAGACGACCAGTCGCGTGGAGATCGTCCGCATCGAGGCGAGCACCGCTCCGAACACCGATGCGTACACGACCGATGCCGCCATGGATCCCGACTGGTCGATACAGAGGATGACCTCCTTCTTCGTGGACTGGGACGCTCGCCCGTACCCGATGAGCCGCTCCGGCACGATCGTTCGGTACTCGGGCAGGTAGTGCTTGAGGTTGGCCGCGATCGTGCGGTTCCAGTCGATGTCATGATGGCGGGGCCGGTTGATCCGGGCGCTGCGGTCGAGGGCGCCGGTGAGGGTGGCCCGGGTGCGGGTGGCGAGCCGCTTCTCCAGGTCCTCGACGACCTTGCGCACGACGGCCCGTGCCGTCTCCTTCGTCGTCTCGGGCATGGCCTTGTTGAGCGACAGCAGCGTGCCGACGAGGTGCACGTCGGCCTCCACCGCCTCCAGCATCTCCGGCTCCAGCAGGAGCGTGGCGAGACCGAGCCGGTCGATGGCGTCGCGCTGCATGACCTGTACGACGGAGGACGGGAAGTACGTCCGGATGTCCCCGAGCCAGCGCGCCACGGACGGCGCCGACGCCCCGAGTCCCGCCGAACGTTCCCGGCCCGCCTGCGGCTTCTCCCCCTTGCCGTAAAGCGCGGTGAGCGCTCCGTCCATCGCCGCGTCCCGCCCGGACAGTTCGCACCCGGTGCCGTCCGCCGCGTCGCCCCCGAGCACGAGCCGCCACCGCCGCAACCGCTCCCGCGCCGGGTCCGTCACCTCGGCCGTCATCCGCGTCCTCCCTCGCGAGGCCGTTCCCACAGCGGGATCACCGGCACGGCCGTCGCCGGCCGGACTTCCGCCGGCGACCCGTTGCCGACGGTGTGTCCCGGCTCCGCGCTCGGAGCCGGCTGCCTCAGTCCGTCGGTCGTCATCCCGTCACCCCCACCAGGTTGTTGCCCATGTGCTCTTCCCCTTCGTCCAGCCCGAGCAGCAGCCGCACGACCGGCAGCACGGCATCCGCGCGCACCGTGTCGAGCTCCGTCGCGAACCCGGGTATGCCGGAGCCGGCCCCTGTCGCGCTGCTCCCGGCCCCGGGTCCGCGCCGGACCAGTTCACCTAGGGTCCGCCGCACGCCGGGCTCGTACGCCGAGAACGTCCGCCGCAGCAGGGGCAGCACGTCCGTGAACGCCTCCGCCGGCACCCCGGTCAGCCACGCGTCGACCAGCCCGAGCAGCCGCTCGTCGTGCACCAGGAGCATCCCGCCCCCGGAGCCTCCTCCGACGAAGCCCTCGATCCACGCGGCCGCGTCCGCCGGTGGCGTGCCCGGGGACAGGACGAGCCCCATCAGGCGCGCCGCCTCGTCCTGAGCCAACTCCCCGTCGTCGAGCAGGAGCCGGACGGCCCGCCCCCTGATCACCCCGGGAACGGTGTCCCGCCCGCACAGCACACGCAGCACCGACTGCCAACGGGCTCTCAAGTGGCCCTGTCCCGCCGCGGGGGTGTCTCCCAGGAGCCCCACGGCCCCGTGCACGGCGTCGACATGCCGCCGCATCTCCGCGGCACCGTCCGCGTCGAGCGCGGCGCAGGCCGGGGGCAGGCCGACGAAGACCCGCTCGGCCAGACCCGCCGCGACCTCTCCCAGGGCCCCGGTGTCCGTGCCGCGCACATCGCCGTAGCGCAGGGAGCGGACGAGAGCGGGCAGCGCCTGGGCGAGTTGGCCGACATCACTGTCGAGGGCCGCCCGGTCGGCGAGGATCCGCATCACCGTCGGCAGCGCGTCGGGCAGTTCGGCCAGCAGGCAGCGCTCGGCGAGTGCGGTGACGTCGGCGAGCCCCTGCGCGGCGACGGCGTCCGCCTCGGCCTTGGCGGTCGCGGCGGACAGGACGGTCGTCCCCCACACCCCGGCCTCCGCGACCCGTACGGACAGCTCGGGCTCCCAGCGCAGCCGCCACGTCTCCCGGAACGTGCCCGTGCTGCCCCGCGAGGCGGCCGGTTCGCCCCACGCGACGCCGAGCAACCGCAGCCGGTGCAGCAGTCTGCTGCGGGCGGCGTCGATCTCCTTGCGCAGGTCGAGCTCCACCTCCCGCTCCAGCGCCTCCGGCTTCAGCCGCAGCCGGCGCTGGAGCCGGGCGAGGTCCCGCTGCAACGGAACCGCCGGCGCCGTCGCGGGCACCTCCCCCAGCACGTCGCCCACGACCAGCCGGTCCCGCACCAGCGCCAGCGGCACGTCCGATCCCTCGCACATCACCGCCCGCACCGCGTCGGTCGTCTCGCTCAGGCCGGGCAGCGGACGGCCGCGCATCGCGGCGAGCGTCTCGGCCAGCCGCACGGCCTCGATGACGTGCGCGGAGGAGACGAGCCGGTCCTCGGCGCGCAGCAACCCCGCCACCTTGGTCATCCACCGCTCGACCGGCCGGTCCGGGGCGCTGAACAAGTGCCCGTACCAGCCCGGCGAGTCGATGCCGGCGCCGTACCCGCTGATCCGGGACAGCCGGCGGTGGGTCCACGGCACCCACGTCATGTCCGTCCTGACCTTGGGCAGCCCCCTCAGCAGCGCCTTGTCGGCGGCGACGGTGGTCTTCTGCCGCAGGGCGGGCACATGCCACGCCCCGCACACCACGGCCACGCCGTCCTCGAAATCCCGCTGGGCTGCCCGCACCTGGAGCCGCATGTACGCCTCACGCACCAGGTCACGGTCGTGTCCCCCGCTGCCGTAGGTCTCCCGCAGCGCCCCCATCGCCTCCTCCAGCACGGTGAACGGCGCGAGCACGTCCCCCTTTCCCACGCCCCGGTGCTCCACGACGTCCTCCCACCACCGCTCCGGGTCGTCGTAACCGGCGGTCTCGGCGAGCACCCCGAGCGGATCGATCCGCACGTCGGCGGGTCCGGGGCAGAGGTCGGGGCCGGAGTCGCCCTCGCTGTCCGCCGTCTCGGCGTCCAGAGGGGATTCGCCCTCCACCGCGGCCTCGTCCTCCTGCCTCCCCCACGCCAGCGTGTGCGTGGCCGGCAGGTCGATGAAGCGGGCCGGGACGTCGTGTTCCAGGGCCCAGCGGATGGCGACCCACTCCGGAGAGAACTCGGCCAGCGGCCAGAACGCCGAACGGCCGGGCTCGTCCACGGCATGGGCGAGCAGGGCGACCGGCGGCCGCATCTCCTCGTCGGCAGCGAGCGGAATCAAGGCATCGGCCTCGGGAGGTCCCTCGATCAGCACGACCCGTGGCCGGGCCTCCTYCAGCGCCGCCCGCACCGCCCGCGCCGACCCCGGCCCGTGATGCCGCACCCCGAGCAGCAGCGGCCCCGCCC
>NZ_NGFN01000511.1 GCF_002148965.1 Streptomyces swartbergensis
GCCCCCAAGCCCTACGACGTCCTGCCCCCACCGGACTCCGCCGCCAAGCCGGACACCCTGTGAGGCGGCAGGCCGGACACCCTGTGAGGCGGCAGGCCGGACACCCTGTGAGGCGCCAAGCCGGACACCCGTGAGGCGGCAGGCCGCCCGTCAGTCGTTGGCCCCCAGCAACCCCCGCAGCTCCTTCGGCAGAAGCTCCGTGCAGGACTGCCTGGCCTCGTTCGTGAGGGCGTCGTTCGTGCACGTGTAGTAGTCGCGGTAGACCAGTTGGGCCGTGAAGGACGCGGCGACCAGGGCGATGGCCAGGGACGCCGTGACCAGGCCGCTCACCGCCGCCGTCGTCTGGGGGCGGCCCGGCTGCTCGGGGACCGGAGTGTCCGGGTCGGCCCTGCGGGGCTTGGCGCGCAGGGCGCTGATGCCCCAGTAGAGGGAGAGGGCGCCGAGCAGCAGTGCCACGTAGGGCCAGCTGAAGAGGGCGAAGAAGAAGGCCCACATGCCCGACAGCAGGGCGTAGCGCGCGTGGCGCTGGGCGGGGTCCGTCGGGTCCCAGCGCGGGTTCTGGCCGCCCTTGGGGTCGCCCGGTCCCTCGGGGCCGCCGCGGGGGCGGTCGCCGAAGCCGCCGGACGAGCGGCCGGGCTGCCGGTCGCTCCACTGCCTGCCCCACGGCCCGCGGTCGCTCTCGCCGCCGTCCTGGGAGTCGTCGCCCGACGGGCGCCGCGGCTGCCAGGGCCGGTCCGGGGTGCCCTCGGGCGGCGGGGCGAACGGGTTGTCCTCCTGGGAGCCGCGCCCCCGCTCGTCGCCGCGGTCGCCGTCCGAAGGCGCGTCGGGTGGTGAGCTGGGGCGCTCCCGCAGCAGCACGCTGCCGCGCTCCCCTCCCTGCGCCGAGAGCTGGGGGAACGTGAGGAGTCGCATGCTGCGGTCCGGCATCAAGTGAGCGTCTTCCCGTTGATGAGTAGGAACGAATCGGAGGAGGTGTGGACAGAACTGAACGGTGTCGGACCCGGGTCCGCCATCTCCTGAACGCATCACGTCCGGGCGGCGTTCCCGAACCGGCTCCGCCCAGACGCTACCTTCCGGCCATGCCCCCGTCCCGTGGGGGCTGCCCGGTGTGCCGGTATCGTTGCTGACGGTCGGCCGGTTCGTAGGCTTCCCCGTATCCGGGGGCGCGAAGCATTCGTATGAATGCACAAACGCCAAGGCGATACGCAAAGGTCCGGCCGCCTGGACAGACGCTCCCCCGAGAAAGGCCCCCACCGTGGCCGCCAAGCCCGTGGCCCAGCGCGCCAAGCGCCTCGTCGTGCTGGTCTCCGGATCCGGCACCAACCTTCAGGCGCTCCTCGACGAGATCGACGCCGCCGGTGCGCAGGCGTACGGGGCCGAGATCGTGGCCGTCGGAGCCGACCGTGAGGGCATCGAGGGGCTGGCCCGCGCCGAGCGCGCCGGGCTGCCGACCTTCGTGCGGAAGGYCAGGGACTACGGCAGCCGGGACGAGTGGGACGCCGCCCTCGCCGAGGCCGTCGCCGCCTTCGAGCCCGACCTCGTCGTCTCCGCCGGGTTCATGAAGATCGTCGGCAAGGAGTTCCTCGCGCGGTTCGGCGGGCGGTTCGTCAACACGCACCCCGCCCTGCTGCCCAGTTTCCCGGGGGCCCACGGCGTGCGGGACGCGCTCGCGTACGGCGCCAAGGTCACCGGCTGCACCGTCCACTTCGTCGACGACGGCGTCGACACCGGACCGATCATCGCCCAGGGCGTGGTCGAGGTCCGGGACGAGGACGACGAGAGCGCTCTGCACGAGCGCATCAAGGAAGTCGAGCGAAGGCTGCTCGTCGAGGTCGTGGGGCGGCTCGCCCGCAACGGCTATCGCATTGAGGGACGAAAGGTAGTTATCCAGTGACCGCCGAGAGCAACAAGCGGCCCCTTCGCCGGGCGCTCGTCAGCGTCTACGACAAGACCGGGCTGGAGGAGCTCGCCCGCGGCCTGCACGAAGCCGGTGTGGAGCTCGTCTCCACCGGGTCCACGGCCGCCCGCATCTCCGCTGCCGGCGTCCCGGTCACCAAGGTCGAGGAGCTCACCGGCTTCCCCGAGTGCCTGGACGGCCGCGTCAAGACGCTGCACCCCAGGGTCCACGCCGGTATCCTCGCCGACCTGCGCCTGGAGGACCACCAGCGGCAGCTCGCCGAGCTGAGTGTCGAGCCGTTCGACCTCGTCGTCGTCAACCTCTACCCGTTCCGCGAGACCGTCGCCTCCGGGGCCACCCCCGACGAGTGCGTCGAGCAGATCGACATCGGCGGCCCGTCGATGGTCCGGGCGGCCGCCAAGAACCACCCCTCGGTCGCGGTCGTCACCAGCCCGGCCCGCTACGCCGACGTCCTGTCCGCCGTGCAGAGCGGCGGCTTCGACCTCGCCACCCGCAAGCGGCTCGCCGCCGAGGCCTTCCAGCACACGGCCGCGTACGACGTCGCCGTCGCCTCCTGGTTCGCCTCCTCCTACGCGCCCGTCGACGACTCACAGTTCCCCGACTTCCTCGGCGCCACCTGGGAGCGCGCGCACACCCTGCGCTACGGCGAGAACCCGCACCAGCCCGCCGCCCTGTACGTCTCCGGCAGCGGCGGCCTCGCCGAGGCCGAGCAACTGCACGGCAAGGAGATGTCGTACAACAACTACACGGACACGGACGCCGCCCGCCGTGCCGCGTACGACCACGCCGAGCCCTGTGTCGCGATCATCAAGCACGCCAACCCCTGCGGTATCGCGGTGGGCGCGGACGTCGCCGAGGCGCACCGCAAGGCGCACGCCTGTGACCCGCTGTCGGCGTTCGGCGGCGTGATCGCGGTCAACCGCCCGGTCAGCAAGGAGATGGCCGAGCAGGTCGCGGAGATCTTCACCGAGGTCATCGTCGCGCCGGACTACGAGGACGGCGCCCTGGAGGCCCTCACCAAGAAGAAGAACATCCGCGTGCTGCGCTGCCCCGACGGACCCTCCGCCCCGGTCGAGGTCAAGCCCATCGACGGCGGCGCGCTGCTCCAGGTGACCGACCGGCTCCAGGCCGACGGCGACGACCCGGCCAACTGGACGCTGGCGACCGGCGAGGCGCTGGACGCCGACGAGCTCCAGCAGCTCGCCTTCGCCTGGAAGGCCTGCCGCGCGGTGAAGTCCAACGCGATCCTGCTCGCCAAGGACGGTGCCTCGGTCGGCGTCGGCATGGGGCAGGTCAACCGGGTCGACTCCTGCAAACTGGCGGTGGAGCGGGCCGGGGCCGAGCGGGCCCGGGGTTCGTACGTCGCGTCGGACGCGTTCTTCCCGTTCCCCGACAACATCGACGTCCTGGGCGCCGCAGGCGTCAAGGCCATCGTGCAGCCGGGCGGTTCCGTCCGTGACGAACTGGTCGTCGAGGCCGCGCAGAAGGCCGGCATCACGATGTACTTCACGGGGACGCGGCACTTCTTCCACTGACGGTCACCTCACCCGGGCGGCGCCGCGCCGGATCGGCAGCTACGTCGAACTGCGCAGCGCCGCCCAGGTGTCGGGTCCCACATCGCCGTCCGCGGAGAGGCCCTCGGCCCTCTGGAACTTCTTGACGGCGGCCAGTGTGGCGCCGCCGAACTGCCCGTCCACGCCCGTGTCGCCGACCTTGAAGCCGCGCTGGGTGAGCATGCACTGCACCTGGACCACGCGCTGCCCCTTGTCGCCGCGGACGGTGAGCTCGGTGCCGGAGTAGTACGTGCACCGGGAGAGCCAGGGAGGGTCGGCGGGCGCGGTCGCCGTCTTGGTGGGCGCGGCGGTCGGGTCGCCTCCGCCACTGCCGCCGCCTTCGCCACCGTCCGAGGCGCCGGAGGCTTCGGCGGTGGGATCGGTTCGGGCTTCGTCTCCGTCTGCTCTCGGGTCGGGTGACGCCTCGTCCGCTCGCGCCCCCGACGCGCCTTGCTTTTCCTCCCCGCCCTCTTCCTTCTCCTTGTCCTTGGCACCGGAGGGTGATGCGGAGGAGCCGGGCAGAGGGGAGGTCCGAGCGTCGTCGCCGGCGCTGGTGGCGACCGCTGTCGGTGCGGCCGAGGCGGTGTCGCCGACGGACGGACGGGAGAGAAAGAAGGTTCCTGCAACGGCAGCGCACACGGCGAGACCGGCGGCGACGGCGAGGTACACCCTCCGCTTCGTGCGCCCGCCGCCGCTGTCGCGGGTGGGACGC
>NZ_NGFN01000512.1 GCF_002148965.1 Streptomyces swartbergensis
CCCCCACCAAGCCCGGCCGCCACGCCCCCGGCCTGGACCTCGTCCGGTACACCGCCGCCCTCGGCACCGACCGTCCCTGGTTCGCCATCGGCGGCATCGACCTCGGCAATCTCGACCAGGTCCTGGAAGCGGGAGCCCGGCGCGCCGTCGTCGTACGGGCGATCACCGAGGCCGACGACCCGGGCGCGGCGGCGGCCGAGTTCGCGAAGAGGCTGCGGGAGAAGTAGGACGCCGGGTGTCCAAGGGGTGGACAGCAAGTACACAAATCGGTCAAATGTCCGTGCCCGGTTGGGGGACCGACCGCCCCTGGCTAACCTGCCGGTATGGCCCTCGGCACCGCATCCATCAGGTCGGACCACGCGCGCACCGTCCGCGACATGCTCGCGACCGGCAAAACGACGTACTCGTTCGAGTTCTACGCCCCGAAGACACCGAAGGGCGAGCGGAACCTGTGGAACGCGCTGCGCCGGGTCGAGGCCGTGGCGCCCGACTTCGTCTCCGTGACCTACGGCGCGGGCGGTTCCACCCGCGCGGGCACGGTCAAGGCGACCGAGGCGATCGCCTCCGACACCACCCTCACGCCCATCGCGCACCTCACGGCGGTCGACCACTCGGTGGCCGACCTGCGCAACATCATCGGCCAGTACGCCGACGCCGGGATCCGCAACATGCTCGCCCTGCGCGGCGATCCGCCCGGCGACCCGATGGGCGAGTGGGTGCCGCACCCCCGGGGCCTGGCCTACGCCGCCGAACTCGTCGAGCTGATCAAGGCGTCCGGCGACTTCTGCGTGGGCGTCGCCGCCTTCCCGGCGATGCACCCGCGCTCCGCCGACTGGGACACCGACGTCCGCCACTTCGTGGACAAGTGCCGCGCGGGCGCGGACTATGCCATCACGCAGATGTTCTTCCACCCGGAGGACTACCTCCGGCTGCGCGACCGGGTCTCGGCCGCCGGCTGCGACACCCCGATCATTCCCGAGGTCATGCCGATCGCCAGCGTGCGATCGCTGGAGCGCATCCCGTCCCTCACCAACGCCGCGTTCCCGCCCGCCCTGAAAGAGCGGATCCTCACAGCAAAAGACGATCCGGCCGCTGTACGCTCCATTGGTATCGAATTCGCCACGGAGTTCTGTGCGCGGCTGCTCGCCGAGGGAGTGCCCGGCTTGCACTTCATCACGCTCAACAACTCCACGGCGACGCTGGAAATCTACGAGAACCTGGGCCTGCACCACCGACCGCAGGCCTAGACCGTTCGCACCCGTATACGACACACTGCGTAGCGGCGACTGGGAGAGGGGCGTACATGGGCTGGGCGGTCCTCTACATCGCGTTCGGCATCGTCGCGCTGTGGCTGCTGGGCGAGGTGCTGTTGCAGTACAAGGCGCGGCTGCGCTGGCGGCTGCTCGCCTTCGTCGGTTTCCTCGGCGTCGTCGTCGGTGTCCTCATCCCGTCCGTCGTCGTGATCGGACTGGGCGCGGCCGCCTTCGCGGTCGGGCAGACGTACGTCACCCTGTCGTTCCGCAGCGGCTTCTCGGCCGGCTGGGCGATGAACGCGCCGATGCTGGGCGGCAGCAAGCGCCGCCGCGGTGAGCGCGGCCGCCAGGAGCCGACCCTGGAGGTCTCCGGCCTGGAGACGGCCGACGGCGGCTACGGCGAAGAGGCCGCCGACTACCGCCGCGAGACCAGTGCCCCCGCCTACGGCCAGGACGACGACTACGACCGCGACGACGTCTTCACCCCGTCGCGCCCCGTCCACCCGACGGCCGCCGAGACCACCGCCGTCTACGAGCCGCAGCCCGTGCCCGACGACACCGGCTCCTACGGCGTGTACGGCGACACCGGGTACCCCCAGGGCCCGGCCCCGGCCCACGACCAGTACGCCGCCACGGCCCAGGGCACCGACCAGTCCTACGGCTACGACTACTCGGGCTACGGCCAGCAGCAGGGCTACGACGCCACCGACCAGCAGCAGGGTTACGACGCCACGGACCAGCAGCAGTACGCCGCCTACTCCGACCCGTACATCGGCACGCCGACCTACGGCGGAGCCTCGTACGACAACACCTCCTACGGCGACCAGCAGTACTACGCCCAGCAGGGTTACGGCCAGGACGAGTACACCGGCACCTACGGCGGTGAGAGCCCGCCCGGCGGTGTGTGGGTCCCGCAGCAGCGCAACACCGACGAGTACGGCCAGGAACTGCCGCCGGAGCAGCAGCCGTACCCGTACCAGGGCAACGGGCAGCAGCAGACGCCCGGGAACGGCTTCGACGAGCAGTACCGCTTCTGACGAGCAGTACCGTTTCTGGAGCCTGAACACCGCCGGGGCGGCCCGCTTACTGGGAGCCCCGGAACTCCGGTCCCTCCACGATCAGTCCCGCCACCAGCGCGCCCGACATGCCCGCGTGCGGCAGTCCGCCACCGGGGTGCGCCCAGCCGCCGACGGCGAACAGACCGGGCACGCGCGTGCTGTTGGACGGATGCAGTAGCCGCCCGCCGTCCGCCGCCAGGGCGGGCACCGGCACCGCCCCGCCCTCCGCGCCGGTCGCCTCCGCGATGTCGGCCGGGGTGCGCACCTCGTGCCAGAGGAGACGGTCGCGCAGGTCGGGTACGGCGCGTTCGGCGACGGTGATCATGTTTTGGGCGAGGTCGCCGTAGGGCTCGTCGGGCCGCGCGGGTACCACCGTCGTGAGGGTGACCGCCTCGTGGTCCGGGTCCGGGACCAGCCCCGGGTCGTCGGGCCGCAGGACCGTGACCGTCGGGTGTGTGGTCCCCGCCGCCTCGCCGAACAGGGCGTCCAACTCGGCCTCGCGGTCCGCCGCGTGCACCACCGTGCGGTGTGCCGTGCCGTCGGGGCGGGGGCCGCGCAGGGCGAGCAGCACCGTGAGCCGGCTCGCCGTCGCGGGCCGCGGCGGCACGTCGCCGTCACCCCGCGTCACCGCCTGTGCGGACAGCCGGTCCAGTGTGCCGGGCGCGACACCGGCGACCACGAAGTCCGCCTCCGCGACCGTGCCGTCGGCGAGTTCCACCCCCGATGCCCGGCCGTCCTTCTCCAGCACCCCGGTCACGTCGGCGCCGAAACGGAACTCGACCTTTCGGGCCACACACCGCTCGTACACCGCGCGGGCCAGCTCACGCAGGCCGCCGCGCACGTACCAGGTGCCGAAGGCGTGCTCCATGTACGGCAGTACGGCCGCGCTCGCCGGGGTGGTCCGGGGGTCCAGGCCGTGCGCCAGGGCGTGGCTCTCCAGGAGCGCGGCGAGCCGGGTGTCCCGCAGCTCCCAGGCGCCGACCTCGGCGAGCGTGCCGGCCCGGCGGGTGCGCAGCAGCCGCTTGTGGGGCACGGCCGGGTAGGGCTCGCGCTCGGCCAGCACCTGCCAGTTGGGCCACAGCGGCTCCTCCAGGAGGGGCCGGCGGGTCCGGTCCCAGGCCTCGCGGGCCCGCACCAGGAAGTCGCCCCACCGCTGCCCGGCCCCGGCGCCGAGCGCCTCGTCCAGAGCCGCCACGACCCCCGCGCGCGAGGCGTTGGGCAGCGCCACCCGGGTGCCGTCCGCGAACACATGCCGGGACGACGGGTCGACCTGGACCAGGTCGACGCATGCCTCCAGCGGTTCCTTGCCGGTCTTGACGAACAGGTCGCGGTAGACGGCGGGCAGCGGGAGCAGGCCGGGGCCGGTGTCGAAGGAGAACCCGTCGCGCTCGAAGCGGCGCAGGGCTCCGCCGTACGTGTCCGTCCGCTCGTACACCACCACCCGGTGGCCCGCGACGGCCAGCCGGGCGGCTGCCGCCAGCGCGCCCATCCCGGCGCCGATCACCGCAATCCGTGCCATGCCAGGGACTTTATCGGCCCGCACTGACAGCCCTCGCCGAGAGCCCCCGCCGCCGGCCTCCGAGTACGGGCACGGAAGCGATCGTGACCAGTCGGCCACCCGGTGTTCTGGGGCCGCGTGCACAGGGCTGAGTACCCGTACCTAGTGAGGGAGTTGAGTACGCGCGCGGATGGGCGAGGACCTGCGAGAACGAGAGAGTGGAGGCACGGAGAGGGGCACGGCTCCGGTACCGGCGACACGGGGCGCCGGAACGGGGCCGGGCCCACGATCCGCTCCTTCCGCCGACGGTGTCGGCGGGAGCGAGGCACGGGGGAGAACCGGGGGACGACCGAACGGGGGTCCTG
>NZ_NGFN01000513.1 GCF_002148965.1 Streptomyces swartbergensis
CCACCGGCGCTACCCCGCCCGCCACCGGCGCCACGGCGGCTGAAACACACTCCGGCGCACTACGCCAGCCGTGAGACTTCGCGGCACCCCCCATGCCGCCCGGCACCGCGGTCACCGCACGTCGCAAACCTTCCCGGTACCCCTCGATACCTCTCCGAAGACGCGCGTAACACGGAGTTCACCGGCCCGCCGTCATATGCCGTGGCATGGCGACGCTCGTTCGAGGGCATAAGCCAGTCAGGTCGACGCCCGAACCCCGGGTGTCGGATCTCAGCGGACGGCACGGGGCCGTCCGCCCGGGAGGCCCTTTGCACCAGCCCGATCGTGCGGTCACAGCACGGACGAAGAGGCGGAGGGCCGGTTCTCGGCCCGCGCAGGGCGGCCGACGACCGGTCCAGCTCCACTCCGTCGCTCCCCGACCTCATCCGAGGGGGTACGTCCTTCCGTGGTGACCAGCACAAAGCGCCACAAGCCCGACCGGCGCACCTACGTTCTCGACACCAGCGTCCTGCTGGCCGACCCGAACGCCCTGAGCCGCTTCGACGAGCACGAGGTCGTGCTTCCCATCGTCGTGGTGACGGAACTGGAGGCCAAGCGGAACCATCCCGAACTCGGCTACTTCGCCCGGCAGGCCCTGCGCCTGCTCGACGACTACCGGGTGCGGTACGGCCGCCTCGATGCCCCCATTCCGACCGGGGACCTCGGCGGAACCGTCCGTGTCGAGCTCAATCACTCGGACCCCAGCGTGCTGCCCAGCGGCTATCGCCTGGGGGACAACGACTCCCGCATCCTCGCGGTCGCCCGCAACCTGCAGGCCGAGGGGTTCGACGTCACCGTCGTGTCGAAGGACCTCCCGCTCAGGATCAAGGCGTCCTCCGTCGGACTCCTCGCCGAGGAGTACCGCGCGGAACTCGCCATCACGGACTCCTCCGGCTGGACCGGAATGTCCGAACTGACCCTGCCCGGCGAACAGGTGGACATCCTCTTCGAGGAGGGGCGCGTCTACGTCCCCGAGGCCGCCGACCTGCCGGTGCACACGGGCCTGATGATCCAGTCGGAGCGCGGCAAGGCGCTCGGGCGGGTCACGCCCGAGGGCAACATCCGTGTCGTACCGGGGGATCGTGAGGCGTTCGGCATCAAGGGCCGCAGCGCCGAGCAGCGGATCGCGCTGGACCTGCTGCTCGACCCGGACGTCGGGATCGTGTCGATGGGCGGCCGGGCCGGCACCGGCAAGTCGGCGCTGGCGCTGTGCGCGGGTCTGGAGGCGGTGCTGGAGCGCCGTCAGCACCAGAAGGTGATGGTCTTCCGTCCGCTCTACGCGGTGGGCGGGCAGGAGCTCGGCTATCTGCCCGGCACCGAGGCGGAGAAGATGAGCCCCTGGGCGCAGGCGGTGTTCGACACGCTGTCGGCGGTCACCAGCCGGGAGGTCATCGAGGAGGTCACCGCCCGCGGGATGCTGGAGGTGCTGCCGCTCACCCACATCCGCGGCCGTTCGCTGCACGACGCGTTCGTGATCGTCGACGAGGCACAGTCGCTGGAGAGGAACGTACTTCTTACCGTTCTGTCCCGGATCGGGGCCAATTCACGGGTGGTTCTCACCCATGACGTGGCCCAGCGGGACAACCTGAGGGTCGGCCGGTACGACGGTGTCGTCGCCGTCGTCGAGAAGCTGAAGGGGCATCCGCTGTTCGCGCATGTGACCCTGACCCGGTCCGAGCGGTCGCAGATCGCCGCTCTTGTGACCGAAATGCTCGAAGACGGGCAGATCTGACCGTCCTGCCCCAAACGGTGGCGGTTGCGCAGTAGTTGGCGCCGTCCGGAAAGGCGAAGAGCCTAGCCGGGCGGCGCCTTCGCGTGTGGGCGTTTGTGTGAATCTCCCGCGTCAAACGGGATGTGAGCTTTCACACGCAACTCGGAATTGCCTTGCCCCGTCGAGTTGCGGCAGAGTCTCACTCCTGTCAGGCCCCGCATACGACACACCTGTACCCCCAGCGGTACGGCACCACTAAAAGCACAGCGTCAACTGCATAGCGATGTCGTATGCCGCCCGAGTACCACGCGGCACTCCCCACGGGGGAGTTGCCCACCGGGCCCGTGCCTCCCGTGACCCGCAGTTGGGGAGGCCAGTGCCAGGGGCACGATTGCGTCCGCGAGGGTCACCGAAGCGGGCGATGCTGGAAGGAAAACCGTGTGAGCCGGATCTCGGTCCGGGGACTCGCAGTGGCTTCGGCCACGGCGGTCACCGCTGTCGGAAGCGTCGTCGGCGTTGCCTCGGGCAGCACCGCGCAGAACAACGACGCCGAAGCGACGGCCAGCGGCACCACGCTGCTCGCAGACATTCCCGCGGGCCAGCAGGCCCAGGTGCAGACGGCGTCGCTGACGCAGCAGGCCGACGCACAGGCCATCGCCGCCGACGCGAGCGCGAAGAAGGACGCCGAGGAGGCCGCCCGCAAGGCTGCCGCCGAGACGGCCATCGCCAAGAAGAAGGAAGCCGCCGAGAAGGCCGCCGCGGCCGAGAAGGCCGCCAAGGAGCGCGCGGAGGCCAAGGAGGCCGCGAGCCGCTCCAAGGACATCTCCGACTTCCCCGTCGCGACCTCCTACTCCATCGCGCAGATCCAGGCGATGGCGCGGCAGATGGTGCCGGCGGGTCAGTTCCAGTGCTTCAGCAACATCGTGGACCACGAGTCCGACTGGAACTACAAGGCGGTCAACCCTTCCTCCGGGGCTTACGGCATGTTCCAGGCGCTGCCCGGTACCAAGATGTCCTCTGCCGGTGCCGACTGGCGGACCAACCCGGCCACCCAGATCAAGTGGGGCCTGAACTACATGAACGACCGCTACGGCAGCCCGTGTGATGCCTGGTCGTTCTGGCAGGCCAACAACTGGTACTGAGCCCGCGGCCCTGAGCCGCAGCCATCCTCAGCGCAAGCCCCTCACCGTCGCACGGTGAGGGGCTCGCGCCATGTACGGTCTTGACGGACGACTCCAGGGGGGAGTGGTGCGGAGAGACGGGGGAAAAGGACGGATCATGTCGCGAGTGCCAGGGTGGCTCGGCCGGCTCGGTGCCGGACTGACCGAGATGAGCGAGCGGTGGAACGAACGCCGCGCCGAGGCCGAACGGGAGCGGGACGAATCCGAGTCCCGGACATCGCCCGACGAACACGTGCCGCCGCCCCCGGACTACGCGCCCGACGTTCCCGCACGGCCCGATCCCGCGCTGGCCGTGCCGTGGGGGGTGCGGGTCGCGGCGGAGGCCGGCTGGCGGCTGCTCGTCCTCGCCGGCACGCTGTGGGTGCTGACGCGGATCATCAGCGCCGTCCAGCTGGTGGTGCTGTCGTTCGCGAGCGCACTGCTCATCACCGCGATCCTCCAGCCGACGGTGGCGCGGCTGCGGCGGCTGGGGGTGCCGCGCGGGCCGGCCACGGCGCTCACGGCGATCCTCGGCTTCGTCGTCATGGGACTCATCGGCTGGTTCGTGACCTGGCAGGTCATGGAGAACATCGACGACCTCTCGGGCCAGATCCAGGACGGCATCGACGAGTTGCGGAACTGGCTGCTGAACAGCCCGTTCCACGTCACGGACAAGCAGATCAACGAGATCGCCAAGAACCTGCGGGAGGCGGTCGGCGCGAACACCGACCAGATCACCTCGGCGGGGCTGGAGGGCGTGACGGTCGTCGTCGAGGCGCTGACGGGGATTCTGCTGGCGGTGTTCTCGACGCTGTTCCTGCTCTACGACGGCAAGCGGATCTGGCAGTGGACGCTGAAGCTGGTGCCGGCGGCGGCGCGGCCCGGGGTGGCCGGGGCCGGGCCCGCGGCGTGGCGGACGCTGACGGCGTATGTGCGGGGCACGGTGATCGTCGCGCTGATCGACGCGATCTTCATCGGGCTGGGGATCTACTTCCTCGATGTGCCGATGGCCGTGCCGCTGGCGGTGTTCATCTTCCTGTTCGCGTTCATCCCGCTGGTGGGTGCGGTGGTGTCCGGGGCGCTGGCGGTCGTCGTCGCGCTGGTCACCCAGGGGGTGTTCACGGCTGTCATGACGCTGGCGGTGGTGCTGGCGGTGCAGCAGATCGAGGGCCACATCCTGCAACCGTTCATTCTGGGGCGGGCGGTGCGGGTGCATCCGCTGGCGGTGGTGCTGTCCGTGGCGTGCGGGGGG
>NZ_NGFN01000514.1 GCF_002148965.1 Streptomyces swartbergensis
CCTCCCGCCTCCCCTACCGCCCTACCGCCCTACCGCCAACAGACAGGACGACACCCCCCATGTCTCTCGACGTCTCCCCGAAGCTCCTCGCCGAAGCCGAGCAGGGTGACATCCGCGAGGAGGACTTCGTGGACACGGTCCGCACGTCCCTCCCTTACGCCTACGACCTGATCGCCTCCCTGGCCACCGAACTCCACGACGGCCAGTCCGACTTCACCGACAACCAGACCCCTCCCCCGTCGGAACAGGAGCGCGGCCAACTCCTGCGCGCCCTCGCCAGCGACGCGATCCGCACCAGCCTGGAACGCCACTTCGGCATCACGCTGGCCTTCCAGAACTGCCACCGCGTGGCGGCGTTCCGCCCGGAGTCGCGGGACGGGGAGACGTACGCGCGCTTCACGTCCGTGCGGTCCCAGATCCTGAACCAGTCGCCGGAGTTCAGGGACTGCTGACGCCGCCGCCCTCGTCCAGAAAAGCCACCACGGCCGTCACGAACCGCCCCCGGTCGTCCAGCCACGGAAAGTGCCCCGCCCCGCTCTGCACGACCAACTCGGCGCTCGGGAACAGCCCCGCGTACTCCTTCATCACGCGCGCAGGCCCCGCCACGTCGTACTCCCCGGCGAGGACGAGAACCGGTGAGGGAAACGCGGCAAGGGCACTCCGGGTTGCGTCGGGGTCGAAGGCACCCTCGGAGGCGTAGCGCGCGGCGGCTTCGTCGTTGCGCTGTCGCTGCTCAGCCGCACGGAAGGCCCGGGCCTCGTCGTCCCAGCGGGCGAACCAGAAGGGGGCGACGGCGTCCCAGTCGGCGGCCGTCGCCCGGCCGGCCGTGATGGCCTCCAAGGACGCCTGCGCCGGGGCGAACCACGGTTCGTCCCGGCGCAGGCGTGCCGTCTCCAGGCGGTCCTCGGCGGCGATGTCGAGGCCGACGGCGAAGACGCTGGGCGTGACCAGGACGAGCCGGCCCACGCGGTCCGGATGGCGGGCCGTGTACAGCGCGGCCAGATTGGCACCGGCGCTGTGCGCGAGCACGTCTAGCCGCTCCAGGCCCAGCTCCTCGCGCAGCGCCTCGACATCGGCGACTTGCCGGTCACAGCGGTACGACGCCGTGTCCCCCGGCACAGCCGAACTTCCGGTGCCCCTGAGGTCCAGCCGGATCAGGGTGCGGTGGGCGGTCAGGCCGCCCAGGTCCCCGAGGTAGACCGAGTCCTGCATCGGGCCACCGGGGAGGCAGACCAGAGGCGGGCCGTCCCCCGTCGCGTGGTAGGCGAGGGTGGTGCCGTCGGGGGCGGTGAAAGTGGGCATGGGCGCGAGGGTGGCAGGAGGCGGAGGACGGGGCAACCGGATATCCGCCGGGCTGTCAGCCGTCCACCGTGCCGTCGACGGTGGTGTCCTACCGTGAGCGGGTCGGCCCCTCCTCTTCCGGGGAGGGGCCGACCGCCGTGCTGCTACCGCACCGGCGTCGCGACCGGCGCCGGCGCGTAGCCGGTGGGCCGGGCAGTGAAGGTGCCGCGGCCCTGGGTGCGGCTGCGCAGGCGGGTCGCGTAACCGAAGAGTTCGGCCAGCGGCACGGTGGCCGTGACGACCGCCGTGCCCGCGCGGGTGACCGAGCCGGTCACCCGGCCACGCCGGGCGGCGAGGTCGCCGAGCACGCCGCCCACCGCGTCCTCGGGCACGGTGACCGTGACCTCGACGACCGGCTCCAGCAGGACCATCGCGCAGGCACGCAGAGCCTCGCGGAGGCCGAGGCGGCCGGCCGTGCGGAACGCCGTGTCCGACGAGTCCTTCACATGGGTCGACCCGTCGGTGAGCGTGACGCGCACCCCCGTCACCGGGTGCCCGCCGAGCGGCCCCTCGGCGAGGGCGTCGCGGCAGCCCGCCTCGACCGCCCGGACGTACTCCTGCGGCACGCGTCCGCCGACGACGGCAGACCGGAAGGCGAACCCGCCCTCCTCATACGGCTCCACGTCGAGGACGACATGGGCGAACTGTCCCGCCCCGCCGTCCTGTTTGACGTGCCGATAGACCAGCCCGGACACGCCCCGGGCGACGGTCTCCCGGTAACTGACCCGGGGGCGGCCGACGTTGACCTCCAGTCCCAGCTCGCGCCGGAGCTTCTCCACCGCCACCTCCAGGTGCAGTTCACCCATGCCCGACAGCACCGTCTGCCCTGTCTCCGGGTCGGTCCGCACGACCAGCGAGGGGTCCTCCTCGGTCAGCCGGGCCAGCCCGGACGCCAGACGGTCGGTGTCGCCGGCCCCGCGCGACTCGACCGCGACCGACACCACCGGCTCGGGAACACCCGGCGGTTCCAGGACGAGCGGGGCGTCCGGCGCGCACAGGGTCGAGCCGGCGCGGGCCGACTTGAGCCCGATGACGGCGACGATGTCCCCGGCGACCGCCCGGTCCAGCGGTGCGTGCCGGTCGGCCTGGACGCGCAGGATGCGGCCGATCCGCTCGGTGCGGCGCGCGCTCGCGTCCCACAGGGTGTCTCCCTTCTCGATCGTCCCGGAGTAGATCCGCAGGTAGGTCAGCCGTCCTGTCGGGGTGGCGTGCACCTTGAAGGCGAGGGCGGCCGGTGGTGCCGCCGGATCCGCGGGCCGCTCCTGGTCGTCGCCGCTGGACGTGCCTCTGACCGGCGGCACGTCCAGCGGCGACGGCAGATAGGCCACGACCGCGTCGAGCAGCGGCTCGACACCGCGGTTGCGGTACGCGGAGCCGCACAGCACGACCACGCCGTCACCGTCCCGGGTCAGGTCCCGCAGCGCCGAGGAGAGGGTCCGCTCGGTCAGCGTGCCCGTGTCGCAGAACTCCTCCAGGGCGCCCGGATGGAGTTCCGCCACGGCCTCCTCCAGCGCCCGGCGCCGTGCGAGGGCCTCGTCCCGGAGGTCGTCCGGCACCGGCGCCTCCTCGACGGCATCGCCGTCGGCCCACCGCAGGGCACGCATGCGTACGAGGTCGACGACGCCGGTGAAGGTGTCCTCCGAGCCGATGGGCAACTGCACGACCAGCGGCGCCGGGTGCAGCCGATCCCTGATCGACGCGACGGCCGTGTCCAGGTCGGCACCGGCGCGGTCCATCTTGTTGACGAACGCGATCCTCGGCACGCCGTGCCGGTCTGCCTGCCGCCACACCGACTCGCTCTGCGGCTCCACCCCGGCCACCGCGTCGAACACCGCCACCGCACCGTCGAGGACCCGCAGCGCCCGCTCCACCTCGTCGGCGAAGTCGACGTGCCCCGGGGTGTCGATCAGGTTGATCCGGTGACCGTCCCAGGCGCAGCTCACCGCCGCGGCGAAGATGGTGATGCCCCGGTCCCGCTCCTGCGGGTCGAAGTCGGTGACGGTCGTGCCGTCGTGGACCTCGCCGCGCTTGTGCGTGGTTCCGGTGGCGAACAGGATCCGTTCGGTGACGGTGGTCTTGCCGGCGTCGACGTGGGCGAGGATGCCGAGGTTGCGGACGACGGCGAGCGGGTTGTGGTTGATGCGCACGGCCCAGGGCCTTTCGAAAGGTTCAGGAAAGGGGCAGCGCGATTACCGGGCGAGGCGGGCATGGCGACATGCAGTGCACAGCTTGCTGACTCCACGTCAGCAAGCTGCGGCACATGCTGTTCAGACGTTCGTCCCGGTCATCCGGTGCCCGCCGCGCAGCGGGCACCGGAGCGACGAGGACACGAGGATCACCTCGTAGCGCGGCAGGGAGACGGTGGCAGCGGTGCGGTCACGCATGGCCGTCTCCCTTCGTTCGTCACGACGGTGCGCCGCCGCTCACGTCGTGGGCGGCGCCGGGTACTCGGTGAGTGTAGGGAGGGCGGAGGGAGCCGGGCCAGGGATTATTCCGGCGGGGTCGGGGTGTCGTGGGTCCGGTACATCGCCTGGACGTCCAGCTCCAGTTGCACCGTCGGACCGACCACCGCGATGCCCCGGGCCAGCATCGAACGCCAGTTGAGCGTGAAGTGGCTTCATGGGCTGGGCTAATCGGCCCCAAAGGGGCATCGCCCTGGGCACTCCAGGCGGAATGGGGTCTGACCTGCTGAGATACGGTGCGATAGGTTGCGCTCAATGGAGACGAGTTGAGATCTCTACCC
>NZ_NGFN01000515.1 GCF_002148965.1 Streptomyces swartbergensis
GAGGTACGCGGGTTCGCGGGTTCGCGGGTTCGCGGGTTCGCGGGTTCGCGGGTACGAGGTACGCGGGTTCGCGGGTACGAGGTACGCGGGTTGGCGGGTACGCGGGTACGCCTAGGACATCGGCTCCTGCGGCTTGCGGGCCACCAGGCACGCCTGGGGGACCGGCTCCCCGAATGCCTCGTCGGGCTCCCGGAGGGTACGGGAGCGCAGGACGAAACCGGCGGCTTCCAGCAGGGCGGCGATCCGCTCCGGCCGGCGCCGCCGGAAGGTCAGCGCCACCTGGTGCCCGAAGGCCTCCTCGTATCGGCGGGGCTCGTCACCGGCCTGGAAGCCGAGGAGCAGGTGCCCTCCGGGCCGCAGGACGCGGCCGAACTCGGCGAAGACGTCCGGCAGCCGGTCGAGCGGGGTGTGGATGGTCGAGTACCAGGACACGACCCCGTCGAGCGAGCCGTCGGGCAGGTCCAGCTCCAGCATCGAGCCCCGCTCGAACCGCAGACCGGGATGCTCGCGCCGGGCGATCGCGAGCATCGACTCCGACAGGTCCAGCCCGAACACGGACAGCCCCCGCGACGCCAGGTACGCCGTCACCCGCCCGGGCCCACACCCGAGGTCGGCGACCTCGCCCCCCTCACCCACGAGCTCCGCGAATCCGTACAGCAGTCCCCGGTCCAACGGCGTGCCCATGGGCGCGTCACTGGAGTGAACGGCGTAGTCCTCCGCCACGGCGTCGTAGAAGACACGGGTCTCGGTCAGGAAGTCGGCTTCGGTCATGGCCCGACCATATGGCGAGGGACTGACATCGCCACCGCCACCGCCAGGGCTCGTCGTCCCAGCCCTACTGCGTAGGCCCGTCCCCGCGGTCCTCGCCCGCCTGCCGCGTCCCTGGCCCGGCCCCCGCGCCGATAGCCGTGCCCAGGCCGAGGCCCAGGGCCAGGCCCAGGCCGATGTTGTCGAAGACGGTCAGGCCGAGGACGAGCCCTACCGCCGTGCCGATGGACAGGCCGATGGACAGGCCCGATGCCGGGCGCTTGTCCGCAGGGGTGGGGGTGTCGCTGCCTTCCCCGTCGTTCTCCGGGTCTCTCTGCATCCGGGCGTCCTCCCATGCACCACGGGCAGAATTCGCCGGAAATTCACCGGGGTGTAAGGAGGGGCGTTCACCGGGGTGTAAGGAGGGGCGGAGGGAGTGGCGCAGGGGAGAAAGGCAGGAGCCCCGCCGCCTGACGGCGCGGGGCTCCTTGGGTACTACTGATCAGACCGGCGTGACGTTCTCAGCCTGCGGGCCCTTCGGACCCTGCGTGACGTCGAAAGACACCTGCTGGTTCTCCTCGAGGGACCGGAATCCGGTCGCATTGATCGCGGAGTAGTGGACGAAGACGTCGGGGCCGCCGCCCTCTTGGGCGATGAAACCAAAGCCCTTTTCGGCGTTGAACCACTTAACGGTTCCGGTAGCCATAAGCCCTCCTTGGGCCCAAAAGGGTTGCCCTGCTCCAGAACCAGCAAGTGTGAAGATTAATTCTGCACAACTGCATACGTCTGAGAATGACGAGAGCCCGCGGTCACATGCTCCGCAGGCTCTGTACTGCAAGGGAAACCAAACTGCAACTTGCGACGAGCCTAGCACGCAGCCCCCCGAATGCAATAGGGGTCAAGATCACGTCACCCGAATGTTTGAACATCCCCCCGCCGACTGGCGGAGAGGGCGCCGACCGCCGGTCACGGGCCCACCGCGGGGCCGGGCGCGGCCCCGTACGCCATGAGGGCTAGCCTCACGATGTGGACAATCCTCGCACCCGGCCGCGCGTCGGCCACATCCAGTTCCTGAACTGCCTGCCCCTGTACTGGGGGCTCGCCAGAACGGGCACGCTCCTCGACTTCGAGCTCACGAAGGACACCCCGGAGAAGCTCAGCGAGAAGCTGGTGCAGGGCGACCTCGACATCGCCCCGATCACCCTGGTCGAGTTCCTCAAGCACGCCGACCAACTCGTCGCCTTCCCCGACATCGCCGTCGGCTGCGACGGCCCGGTCATGTCCTGCGTGATCGTCTCGCAGGTCCCGCTGGACCGGCTGGACGGCGCCCGAGTGGCCCTCGGCTCGACCTCCCGCACCTCCGTCCGCCTCGCCCAGCTGCTCCTCGCCGAGCGCTACGGCGTACGGCCCGACTACTACACGTGCCCGCCCGACCTCAGCCTGATGATGCGGGAGGCCGAGGCGGCCGTCCTCATCGGCGACGCGGCACTGCGCGCGAACATGCTCGACGGCCCGCGCTTCGGCCTGGACGTGCACGACCTGGGCCGGCTGTGGAAGGAGTGGACCGGGCTGCCGTTCGTCTTCGCGGTCTGGGCGGCACGCCGCGACTACCTGGAGCGCGAGCCGGTCCTCACGCGCCAGGTGCACGAGGCCTTCCTCGCCTCCCGCAACCTCTCCCTGGAAGAGGTCGACAAGGTCGCCGAGCAGGCCGCCCGCTGGGAGGACTTCGACGAGGAGACCCTCGCCCAGTACTTCACGACGCTCGACTTCCGCTTCGGCGGCCCGCAACTGGAGGCGGTCGCCGAGTTCGCCCGGCGCGTCGGCCCGACGACCGGCTTCCCCGCGGACGTGAAGGTGGACCTGCTCCAGCCATGAGCCGGCCGGCGCTCCCGCACTACTCTGCTGGGAGCGCGCGTACGGGGCCCGGCGAGGGCCTGCGGGCGCCTACGGGGGAGGGGTGACGCCATGCGGCCGCTCGAAGTCGACGAACCCACCGTCGTGGGGCCCTACCGGCTGCTCGGCCGGCTGGGCTCCGGCGGCATGGGCCGCGTCTACCTCGGCCGCAGCGCCGGCGGCCGTACGGTCGCGGTGAAGATCGTCCATCCGCACTTCGCGCTGGACGAGGAGTTCCGGGCCCGCTTCCGCCGCGAGGTCGACGCCGCCCGCCGGGTCGGCGGCGCCTGGACGGCACCCGTCCTGGACGCGGACCCGGACGCGCGGGTGCCGTGGGTGGCGACGGCGTACGCGGCGGGCCCCTCGCTGTCGGCCGCGGTCGCCGAGGGCGGCGCGCTGCCGGCCCACACCGTACGGGTGTTGGGAGCGGGGCTGGCCGAGGCGCTGGCGGCGGTGCACGAGCTGGGCCTGGTCCACCGGGATGTGAAGCCGTCGAACGTACTGCTCACGCTCGACGGCCCGCTGCTGATCGACTTCGGCATCGCCCGGGCCACGGACGGTACGGCGTCCCTGACGTCCACGGGCGTGTCGATCGGCTCGCCCGGCTACATGTCGCCCGAGCAGATCCTCGGCAAGGGCGTCACGGGCGCCGCGGACGTCTTCTCCCTCGGCGCGGTCCTGGCGTACGCGGCGACCGGCGAACCGCCCTTCCCCGGGGACTCCTCGGCGTCCCTGCTCTACAAGGTCGTCCACGAGGAGCCGGAACTCGGCGGCCTGGACGGGCAGTTGCGCGAGCTCACGGCGGCCTGCCTGACGAAGGACCCGGGCACGCGGCCCGCCCCCGCCGAGGTGGCCCGGCGGCTGGCTCCCGAGGGAGCGGCCCGGCTGGTGGCGGGCGGATGGCTGCCGGGACCGCTGGTGGAACAGGTCAGCCGGAGCGCCGTGCGGTTGCTGAATCTGGAGGCGACGGGTTCGCACGGCGTGGGGCTTTCGGGCCCGGTCGGTTTCAGCAGCCCGTCCGTGGCCGCGGCCGAGGCAGAGGGTCCGGCGCAAGCAGTGGGGCCATCGGGTACGGGTACGGGCGGGGCCGCAAGCGCCGGCGTGTTCGGGCCACCGCCGGTGATGCCCACGCCGACCGGCCCCTCCGGCGCCGTACCCGCACCCCGGGACGGCGACCCGCGGAACACCACCGCGCCCGCCGACCGCCGCCCCGGCAAGATCTCCGTCTCCGTCGCGGCCACGTCCACGCCGGAGGACGGCGGGCGGGTGCGGAGGCTGAGCTGCACCGTGGCGCTGGCGGTCGCGGGGGCGATGGCGGCCGTGACGATCGGCTCGGTGTTCGTCTTCGACCTCCTGCCGGGCCGGACCTCCGACGACGACACGAGCGACTCCGGCGCCGGCCCCGGCTCCCCACC
>NZ_NGFN01000516.1 GCF_002148965.1 Streptomyces swartbergensis
CGTGGGGGCTGGGGCCGGTGGGTCCGCAGCTCGGCGGTGCGAGGTGCCGCTGCGCCCACCCGTGCCGCCCTTAGCGGCACGATTGCCCGCAGCTCAGCAGCTCAGCAGCTCAGCAGCTATGCACGCGCCGGCAAGTACGGGGCCGTCGACGGGAGGCCCATGTCCGACGGGAGCAGGGAGCCGACCCAGGTGTCGCGGCGTACGCCCTTGTTGTTCGTCGCGGCGCGCAGCGTGCCTTCGATCGTGAAGCCGGCTCGTTCCGCTACCGCGCGGGAGGCGTGGTTGCCCACCTCGGCACGCCATTCGATGCGGTCGACGGCGGCGTGGACGAAGGCCCAGCGGCATGCGGTGAGGACGGCTTCCGTGATGTAGCCGTTGGAGCGGTACTGCTTGGCGGCCCAGAAGCCGATCTCGCCCATGCCCAGGGCGTGCATGGTGATGCCGAGCATGCCGGCGAGTTCTCCGGAGTGGAGGAAGACGCCGAAGGTGTACATGGATCCGTCCGCCCAGCCGTCGGGGACCAACTGTTCCGTGAAGGCCTCGGCGTTCTCGCGGAGGTACGGCGAGGGGATCGTGGTCCAGCGCTGGATGTCGGGGTCCTGGCAGGCGTCGTACACCGCGTCGGTGTCCTGGGGGCCGACCGTGCGCAGCAGGAGGCGGTCCGTGGTGAGGGTGAGGGGGTCCATCGGCTGATTGTGGTCGGAGGCCCCCGGAAGCACCATCTGTTTGCTGTGGGTGATGGCGTGATCACGCTTCGCTTAATTCGGACGGAGGATGCGGCACCATCCGAGGGGCCCGGACGTTGTCCTCTTCGAAGCGGAGTGAAAGCGAAATGAAGCAGCGACGGTCGCCGTCACGGCAGGCCCTCCCGGCGCGGCGGGGTCCTCGCATACGATGGCCGTTGCTTAGTAGTCCAATGGAAACCGACCGTCCCAGGCCCGACCGGCAAGGAGACCAACCCCCGTGTCCGTCCTCTCCAAGATCATGCGTGCAGGCGAAGGCAAGATCCTGCGCAAGCTGCACCGCATCGCGGACCAGGTCAACTCCATCGAAGAGGACTTCGTCGACCTCTCCGACGCCGAGCTGCGGGCCCTCACCGATGAGTACAAGCAGCGGTACGCCGATGGTGAGAGCCTGGACGACCTGCTGCCCGAGGCGTTCGCCACCGTCCGCGAGGCCGCCAAGCGCGTCCTGGGCCAGCGGCACTACGACGTGCAGATGATGGGCGGCGCCGCCCTGCACATGGGATACGTCGCCGAGATGAAGACCGGTGAGGGCAAGACCCTCGTCGGCACGCTGCCGGCGTATCTGAACGCGCTGTCTGGCAAGGGCGTCCACATCATCACGGTGAACGACTACCTGGCCGAGCGTGACTCCGAGATGATGGGCCGAGTCCACCGCTTCCTCGGCCTCGACGTCGGCTGCATCCTCGCCAACATGACGCCGGCTCAGCGCCGCGAGCAGTACGCCTGCGACATCACGTACGGCACGAACAACGAGTTCGGCTTCGACTACCTGCGCGACAACATGGCGTGGTCCAAGGACGAGCTCGTCCAGCGCGGCCACAACTTCGCCATCGTCGACGAGGTCGACTCCATCCTCATCGACGAGGCCCGTACGCCGCTGATCATCTCCGGCCCGGCCGACCAGGCCACCAAGTGGTACGGCGACTTCGCCAAGCTGGTCAAGCGCCTCAAGCGCGGCGAGCCGGGTCAGCCGCTCAAGGGCATCGAGGAGACCGGCGACTACGACGTCGACGAGAAGAAGCGCACGGTCGCCATCCACGAGTCCGGTGTCGCCAAGGTCGAGGACTGGCTGGGCATCGACAACCTCTACGAGTCGGTGAACACCCCGCTGGTGGGCTACCTGAACAACGCCATCAAGGCCAAGGAGCTCTTCAAGAAGGACAAGGACTACGTCATCATCGACGACGAGGTCATGATCGTCGACGAGCACACCGGACGTATCCTCGCGGGCCGCCGTTACAACGAGGGCATGCACCAGGCGATCGAGGCGAAGGAAGGGGTGCCGATCAAGGACGAGAACCAGACGCTCGCCACGATCACGCTCCAGAACTTCTTCCGCCTCTACAAGCGCCACGACCACAACGGCAAGGAAATGCCCGGTCTGTGCGGCATGACCGGTACGGCGATGACCGAGGCCGCCGAGTTCCACCAGATCTACAAGCTCGGTGTGGTGCCGATCCCGACCAACCGGCCGATGGTCCGCAAGGACCAATCGGACCTGATCTACCGGACCGAGGTCGCCAAGTTCGAGGCGGTCGTCGACGACATCGAGGAAAAGCACCGCAAGGGGCAGCCGATCCTCGTCGGCACCACCTCGGTCGAGAAGTCCGAGTACCTCTCGCAGCAGCTCAGCAAGCGCGGCATCCAGCACGAGGTGCTGAACGCCAAGCAGCACGACCGTGAGGCGCAGATCGTCGCCCAGGCCGGCCGCAAGGGCGCCGTCACGGTGGCCACGAACATGGCCGGCCGTGGTACGGACATCAAGCTCGGCGGCAACCCCGAGGACCTCGCCGAGGCGGAGCTGCGCCAGCGCGGCCTCGACCCGGAGGAGCACATCGAGGAGTGGGCGCAGGCCCTGCCCGAGGCGCTCAAGCGGGCCGAGAAGGCCGTCCAGGCCGAGAAGGACGAGGTCGAGAAGCTCGGCGGGCTCTACGTGCTGGGCACCGAGCGGCACGAGTCGCGGCGCATCGACAACCAGCTGCGCGGTCGTTCCGGCCGTCAGGGCGACCCCGGCGAGTCCCGCTTCTACCTCTCCCTCGGCGACGACCTGATGCGGCTGTTCAAGGCCCAGATGGTCGAGCGCGTGATGTCGATGGCGAACGTCCCGGACGACGTGCCGATCGAGAACAAGATGGTCACGCGCGCGATCGCCTCCGCCCAGTCGCAGGTCGAGCAGCAGAACTTCGAGACCCGTAAGAACGTCCTGAAGTACGACGAGGTCCTCAACCGCCAGCGTGAGGTCATCTACGGCGAGCGGCGCCGCGTTCTGGAGGGCGAGGACCTGCACGAGCAGATCCAGCACTTCATGGACGACACCATCGACGCCTACGTCCAGGCCGAGACCGCCGAGGGCTTCCCCGAGGACTGGGACCTCGACCGGCTGTGGGGCGCCTTCAAGCAGCTCTACCCGTGCAAGGTCACGATCGAGGAGCTGGAGGAGGCCGCCGGCGACCGGGCGGGGCTGACCGCCGAGTTCATCGGCGACTCCATCAAGGACGACATCCGCGAGCAGTACGAGGCGCGCGAGGCGCAGCTCGGCTCGGAGATCATGCGTGAGCTGGAGCGCCGGGTCGTGCTGTCGGTCCTCGACCGCAAGTGGCGCGAGCACCTCTACGAGATGGATTACCTCCAGGAGGGCATCGGCCTGCGCGCGATGGCGCAGAAGGACCCGCTGGTCGAGTACCAGCGCGAGGGCTTCGACATGTTCACCGCCATGATGGAGGGCATCAAGGAGGAGTCCGTCGGCTACCTGTTCAACCTGGAGGTCCAGGTCGAGCAGCAGGTCGAGGAGGTCCCGGTCGAGGAAACCAAGCCGGTGGCCGACCTGGAGAAGCACGACACGGTGCCGGCGCAGGCCGGTGCCCGCCCGGAGATCCGCGCCAAGGGGCTCGACGCTCCGCAGCGGCGCAACCTCCACTTCTCCGCGCCGACGGTCGACGGTGAGGGCGGCACCATCGAGGGTGACTTCGCCACCGACGACGAGCCGGTGCGTTCCGAGTCCGACGGCCTCACGCGCGCGGAGCGCCGCAAGCAGGCGCGGAGCCGGGGTCGCCGTAAGAAGTGACGGTCGTCATAAGAAGTGACGGTCGCCGTAAGAAGTGACAGTCGTCATAAGAAGTGACGGTCGCCGTAAGAAGTGACAGTCGCCGTAAGAAGTAACGGTCGCTGAAGCGCCGTAGCGGCTGAAGGGCCGGGCACCTGAGGGTGTCCGGCCCTTCGGTTGTGGTGGATCTGCGGTTCTGTGGCCTTGCGTGATGGCTCAGTCGGCCTCTGGGCGGGGTGGGCGG
>NZ_NGFN01000517.1 GCF_002148965.1 Streptomyces swartbergensis
GGCGGTTGCCTTCTCGCTCGGGGACGGGGCGGGGGACTGGGCCTGGATGGCCGTGATGGCGACGGTGTTGACGATGTCCTGGACGAGGGCGCCCCGGGACAGGTCGTTGACCGGCTTGCGCAGACCTTGGAGCACCGGGCCGACGGCGATCGCGCCGGCCGAGCGCTGCACGGCCTTGTAGGTGTTGTTGCCGGTGTTCAGGTCGGGGAAGATCAGCACGCTCGCCTGCCCGGCGACCTCGGAGCCGGGCAGCTTGGTCGCCGCGACCGACGGCTCCACGGCGGCGTCGTACTGGATCGGGCCCTCGATCCTCAGATCGGGCCGGCGCGTGCGGACGATCTCGGTGGCCTCGCGCACCTTGTCGACGTCGGCGCCGGAGCCGGACGTCCCCGTGGAGTACGACAGCATGGCGATCCGCGGCTCCACGCCGAACTGTGCGGCCGTGCTCGCCGACTGGATGGCGATGTCGGAGAGCTGCTGGGCGTTCGGGTCCGGATTGACCGCGCAGTCGCCGTAGACGAGGACCTTGTCGGCCAGGCACATGAAGAACACCGACGAGACGATGTCGGCGTCCGGCTTGGTCTTGATGATCTCGAAGGCCGGGCGGATGGTCGCGGCCGTCGAGTGCACCGAGCCGGACACCATGCCGTCGGCGAGGCCCTCCTGCACCATCAGCGTGCCGAAGTAGTTCACGTCCGAGACGACGTCGTACGCCAGCTCCACGGTGACGCCCCGGTGGGCGCGCAGGGCCGCGTACTTCTCCGCGAAGGCGTCGCGCAGGTCGGAGGCGGCCGGGTCGATGATCTGGGACTCGCCGAGGTCGATGCCGAGGTCGGCGGCCTTCTTGCGGATCTGGTCGACGGGGCCGAGCAGGGTCAGCTCGCACACGCCCCGGCGCAGGAGCACCTCGGCGGCGTGCAGCACGCGCTCCTCGGTGCCCTCGGGCAGCACCACCCGGCGCAGGTCGGAGCGGGCCTGCTCCAGCAGCTTGTGCTCGAACATCATCGGCGTGACGCGGTCGCTGCTCGGGGCGGAGACGCGGCGGGCGAGGTCGGCGGTGTCGGCGTACCGCTCGAACAGGCCGAGCGCCCGCTCCGCCTTGCGCGGGGTGGCCGCGTTGAGCTTGCCCTCCAGGGAGAACAGCTGCTCGGCGGTGGGGAAGCTGGTGCCGGCCACCGACAGCACCGGGGTGCCGGGCGCGAGCCGGTCGGCGAGGGTGAGGATGTCGGTGCCGGGCACCTCGTCCAGGGTGAGCAGCACGCCCGCTATGGGCGGGGTGCCGGCGCTGTGCGCGGCGAGCGCGCCGACGACCAGGTCGGCCCGGTCGCCCGGGGTGACGACGAGGCAGCCCGGGGTCAGGGCGCCCAGGAAGTTGGGCAGCATCGCGCCGCCGAAGACGAAGCCGAGCACGTCCCGGGCGAGGCCCGAGTCGTCGCCCAGCACCACCTTGGCGCCGAGGGTGTGGCCGATCTGCGAGACGGTCGGGGCGGACAGAGCGGGCTCGTCGGGCAGGACGTAACAGGGCACCGGCAGCCGGGAGTCGAGCTGGCCGGCGATCTCGTCGCGGTCCTCGCGGGCCACCCGGTTGGTGACCATGGCGAGGACGTCGCAGCCGAGCGTGTCGTAGGCGCGGTAGGCGTTGCGCGTCTCGGCGAGCACCGACTCGACGGTCTGCTTGCGGCCGCCCACGACCGGGATCACGGACGCGCCGAACTCGTTCGCCAGCCGGGCGTTGAGCGACAGCTCGTCCGGGAGCTGGGTGCCGGCGTAGTCGGTGCCGAGGACCAGGACGACGTCGAAGTCGCGGGCGACCAGGTGGAAGCGGTCGACGAGCGTGGACACCAGCTCGTCCGTGCCGGCCTCGGCCTGGAGGGCGGACGCCTCGTGGTAGTCCATGCCGTAGACGGTCGCCGGGTCCTGGGTGAGCCGGTAGCGGGCGCGCAGCAGCTCGAAGAGGCGGTCGGGCCCGTCGTGGACGAGGGGACGGAAGACGCCCACCCGGTCCACCTGCCGGGTGAGGAGCTCCATGACCCCCAGTTCGACGACCTGGCGGCCGTCGCCGCGGTCGATGCCGGTCACGTACACGCTGCGGGTCACGCGCGCTCTCCGTTTCGTATCGATTGGGGGTACACATCAAGCCAACGGCTATCCAGCCACGGGCACAAAAATCGCCCACCGAGGTGAGCAGAACCCTCTTGACAATACCTCCGCCGATAGATAAGGCGCCCGTCAGCCTCGGGGTGCGGCGCCGGGCTGTCGAGCGTGAAACAATCGGCAGAGGCTCACCGGTATCAACAGCGAGCAGGAGACACAGCACGATGCGTATCGGAGTTCTCACCGCAGGCGGCGACTGCCCCGGCCTGAACGCCGTGATCCGGTCGGTCGTGCACCGGGCGGTCGACAACTACGGCGACGAGGTCATCGGCTTCGAGGACGGTTACTCGGGGCTGCTGGACGGCCGCTACCGCACCCTCGACCTGAACGCGGTCAGCGGCATCCTGGCCCGCGGCGGCACGATCCTGGGGTCGTCCCGGCTGGAGCGCGACCGTCTCCGTGAGGCCTGCGAGAACGCCTCCGACATGATCCACGAGTTCGGCATCGACACGCTGATCCCGATCGGCGGCGAGGGCACGCTGACGGCGGCCCGCATGCTGTCCGACGCGGGTCTGCCGGTCGTGGGCGTCCCGAAGACGATCGACAACGACATCTCGTCGACCGACCGCACCTTCGGCTTCGACACGGCGGTCGGGGTCGCCACCGAGGCGATGGACCGTCTGAAGACCACCGCCGAGTCCCACCAGCGGGTGATGGTGGTGGAGGTCATGGGGCGCCACGCGGGCTGGATCGCGCTGGAGTCCGGGATGGCGGCCGGCGCGCACGGGATCTGTCTGCCGGAGCGGCCGTTCGACCCGGCCGATCTCGTGAAGATGGTCGAGGAGCGCTTCGCCCGCGGCAAGAAGTTCGCGGTCGTCTGCGTCGCCGAGGGCGCCCACCCCGCTGACGGCACCATGGACTACGGCAAGGGCGCGATCGACAAGTTCGGCCACGAGCGGTTCCAGGGCATCGGCACGGCACTCGCCCATGAGCTGGAGCGACGGCTCGGCAAGGAGGCCAAGCCGGTCATTCTCGGCCACGTCCAGCGCGGCGGCTCACCGACCGCGTACGACCGGGTGCTCGCCACGCGGTTCGGCTGGCACGCGGTGGAGGCCGCGCACCAGGGGGAGTTCGGCAGGATGACCGCGCTGCGCGGGACGGACATCGTGATGGTGCCGCTCGCGGAGGCCGTGACCGAGCTGAAGACCGTGCCGAAGGACCGGATGGACGAGGCCGAGTCGGTCTTCTAGCCCGGCCAGGCCTGGCCGGGCTAGGCCGGGCTCTCCTGGATCCTCGTCCAGAAGTGCTCGACGATCCGGTCGAGGAAGTCGCGGGCGGTGTCGCCGGCGTCGCTGCTGCCGCCGCCCCAGCTCAAGGTGGCGGCCATGTGCCCCTGGTAGTCCTGGTGCAGGCCCTGGAGGGCGTCCTCCAGGAACTGCCGGTCCAGGGGTACGACCTTGGCCACCGGGCGTACGTAGGCCTGCCAGCGGGTGGTGACGGCGTTGCGCAGCAGGTCGCCGAGCTTGGCGTCGCGGCCCGTGACGGTGACGAAGTCGGGCAGGCGGAGGCCGAGCAGATCGGCGAGTGCGGCGGACTGACGGTCGGTGCCGCGCCAGGTGTCGGTCTCCTCCATGCGCATATACGCGTGGAGTTCGTGCCCCACGGCGCGGGCCACGTCCTCGGGGGCGAAACCGCGGGCGATGCGGTGCTCGCGCAGGGTGCGGGGTCTGCCGATGAGTTCACCGGGCGAGCACCACAGCACTCCCGCCAGCGCGGTGAGTTCGGAGCCGGAGGGGGCCGCGGCCCCGCGTTCCCAGGCCATGACGTGGTCCGGGGTGATGTGGGGGTGCCCGTACGAGACGCGCATGTCGTGGGCGACGCGCTCGGGTGTCATGCCGAGGGC
>NZ_NGFN01000518.1 GCF_002148965.1 Streptomyces swartbergensis
TGCCCGCAGCTAAGCGGGACTGGCGGCCCGCCCTCACGCACCCGCAGTCGCCGGACGACGCAAGGGGACGTGTCGGGGGGTGTCCGCCCGCAGCGGTTGGCGCGTCAACGGGGAGTCAGTCGGTATCCGACCCCATCGCGCCGTTCCGAGGACGGACACCCCCCGACGCGGCCCCGACCCACGACCACCGCGCAGGCGCGACACGAGCCCCCACCGAAGCAGCCACAGGCCGCCGCAGGCACCCCGCCCCCCACGGCGTGCTACCGCACCAGACACGGCCGCTTCGCATCGAACTCCCAGCCCGGGACCAAATACCGCATCCCCACCGCATCGTCCCGCGCCCCCAACGCCTTCTCCCGGTACAGCTCGTGCGCCGCCAGCAGCCGGTCCATGTCCAACTCGACACCCAACCCCGGCGCGTCCGGAACAGCCACCTCCCCGCCCACGATCCGGGGCGGCTCGACGGTCAGCCGCTCCAGCCCCTCCTGCCAGATCCAGTGCGTGTCCAGCGCGTTGTACTCCCCCGGCGCCGCGGCCCCGCAGTGCGTGACCATCGCCAGCGAGATGTCGAAGTGGTTGTTGGAGTGACACCCCCAGGTCAGCCCCATCGCGTTGCACAACTGCGCCACCCGCACCGACCCCTGCATGGTCCAGAAGTGCGGATCGGCCAGCGGAATGGAGACCGACTGGAGAGCCAGGGCATGGGCCATCTGACGCCAGTCCGTCGCGATCATGTTCGTCGCCGTCGGCAACCCGGTCGCCCGACGGAACTCCGCGAGGATCTCCCGCCCGGAGTAACCGCCCTCCGCCCCGCAGGGATCCTCGGCGTACGCGAGCGTGCCCACCAACGGCCGGCACAGCTCGACCGCCTCCCTCAGAGACCACGCCCCGTTCGGATCCAGGGTGATCCGAGCCTCGGGAAACCGCGACTTGAGCGCCCGCACGGCCGCGACCTCCTCCGCTCCCTCCAGCACACCCCCCTTGAGCTTGAAGTCCCGGAATCCGTACAGCTCGTACGCCGCCTCCGCCTGCCGCACGATCGCCTCCGGCGACAGCGCCTCCTCGTGCCGCACCCGGTACCACTCCACGGACGAGCCGGGCTCCCGGACGTACTCCAGATCCGTCCGGTCCGGGTCACCGACGTAGAAGAGGTACCCCAGCACCCGCACGGAGTCCCGCTGCTGCCCGTCGCCCAGCAGCGCCGCCACGGGTACGTCCAGATGCTGCCCGAGCAGGTCGAGCAGCGCCGACTCGACCGCGGTCACGGTGTGGACGGTGGTCCGCAGGTCGAAGGTCTGGGCACCCCGTCCCCCGGCGTCCCGGTCGGCGAACCGGTCACCGATCTCGCGCAGCACCCGCTTGTAGTCGCCCACCTTCGCCCCGACGACCAGCGGCTCGGCGTCCCGCAGCGTCCGCGTGATCTTCTCCCCGCCGGGCACCTCCCCCAGCCCGGTCCGCCCCTCGGAGTCGGTGAGGACGACGACGTTGCGGGTGAAGTACGGGCCGTGCGCGCCGGAGAGGTTCAGCTCCATGCTGTCCCGGCCGGCGACGGGGTAGACGGCGAACGCCGTGACGGTCGGCTGCGGTCCGATGCTCATCGCGTGCCCCTTCTGAAGGCTTCTGAAGGCGGAATGGAAATGTTCAAAGACTGAGGGCGTCGAGGCCCCACTCGATCACCAGGACGCCGCCGAGACCGAGCACGGCGAGCACCGTCGTGTAGGACGTACGGACCTTGATCGCCTCGATGACGGAGAGGTTGAAGTACTCCTTGAACAGCCAGAACCCGGGGTCGTTGACGTGGGAGAAGGCGATGGAGCCGCAGGCGACGGCCAGCACCATGACCTCCGGGTGCACCCCGCTGCCCGCCAGGAGCGGCAGCGCCACCCCGGAGGCCGTGACGACGGCGACCGTGGCCGAGCCGAGCGCGATGCGCAGGATGACGGCGACGAGCCAGGCGAGGACGATCGGCGAGATGGACCAGCCGTCGGTGACGTCCTTGATGTAGTCGGAGATCCCGCCTTCGACGAGGACGTTCTTGAAGGCCCCGCCCGCGCCGATCACCAGCAGGATCATCGCCATCGCCTGGGCCGCCGAGCCACAGGAGGCGCCGACGTCGCTCAGGCTGCGCCCGATCCGCGGTCCGAACACCCACACCGCCAGGCACAGGGTCAGCAGCAGCGCGATCGGCGCCGAGCCGACGAAGGCGACGAAGTGCAGGAACGGGCTCTCGCCGGAGGCGGCCATGTCGGTCACCGCGGCGGCCACGATCAGCACCACCGGGAACATCGCCACGACCAGCGACCAGCCGAGGCCCGGCATCTCCTCGTCCGTGAACTCGCGCTCGCTGACCAGGCCCTTGGGGATGGCAGGGGTCATCCTCGCGACGAACGGAAGACGCGGCCAGGTCAGGGCGATGAGCGCCCCGGCGGGGACGGCGACGAACAGGCCGTAGAACAGCGTGAGTCCGACGGAGGCGTGGAAGGTCGCGGCGACGGCGGTGGGGCCGGGGTGCGGCGGGAGGAAGCTGTGCATGGTGGACAGGGCGATGGACATCGGCAGGCCGACCCACAGCAGCTTCGCGCCGGTGACCCTGACCAGGGTGAACGCGATGGGCACGATGATGACGAACGCGACCTCGTAGAACATGGTCACGCCGATCAGCATGGACGTGACCACCATGGCGACCTGGACCCACCGTGGTCCGAAGGCGTCGAGGAGCTTGCCGGCTATCCGCTGTGCGGCGCCCGCGTCCCCCATCACACGGCCGACCATGGCGCCGAGCCCGATGGTCAGCATGGTGTCGCCGATCTGGTCCCCGATGCCCTCGGAGAGGACGTCCGGGATGGTCGCCACCGGAATCCCCTGGACCAGTGCGACCCCGACCGCCACGAGCAGCAGGGCCGCGAAGCCGTTCAGTCTGAGCCTGGTCATGAGGACCAGCAGAACCAGAACGCTGATTCCGACTACGAGCAGAGGCAAGGCAGTTCCCCTTTGAACCGGTGTCCATCCCTATATGCAGACCGCGTCTACGTATGCAGATGGAGGCTAGGTGGGTGAACGTGCCGGGTCAATGGCCGGGCGATCACGGATTCATGCGGACCTACGATGAGCCCATGCAGGAGAGCAGAGGCGTCCGCGGCGTGAAGTCGGCGGCCCGGACCGTCGCACTGCTGGAACTGCTCGCCGAGCGGGGGGAGCAGCCCTCGCGCCTCGACCAGCTCGCGGAGGACCTGGGGGTGCCGCGCAGCAGCATGTACCAGCTGCTCCAGACCCTGGTCGACGCCGGCTGGGTCCGCACGGACGCCACCGGCTCCCTCTACGGCATCGGGATCCGCGCGCTGCTCACCGGCACGAGCTACCTGGACGGGGACCGGCATGTCCGGGCGGTCCGCCCGTACCTCGACGAGGCGTCGGACGCGCTCGGCGAGACGATCCACCTGGCCCGGCTCGACGGCCGGGACGTCGTCTACCTCGCCACCCGCGAGTCCCACGAGTACCTGCGCACCATCAGCCGGGTCGGCCGCCGCGTCCCGGCCCACGCCGGCGCGCTCGGCAAGGCACTGCTCGCGGAGCGCGCTGACGACGAACTGCCGTTCACTGCATGGCCGTTGCCCGCCCTCACGGAGAACACCCACACCGACCGTCCGGCACTCCTCGCCGACCTGGCCCGGGTCCGCGAGCGCGGCTACTCCATCGACCGCGAGGAAACGGTCCCCGGCATCATCGGCTTCGGCTTCGCCCTGCGCTACAGCACCCCGGCCGTCGACGCCATCAGCTGCTCGGTCCCGGCGGCCCGCCTGACCCCGGAACACGAGTCCCGCATCATCTCCGTGATGCGGGACATCCGAGCAAGGATCGAATCCCGGCTACCACCGGCACCGGGGGCACCCGACTGGCGTTAGGCCAGTCCCAGGGGGCGTCGAGAAGGCGATTCCCGGCGCGGCCGCCCC
>NZ_NGFN01000519.1 GCF_002148965.1 Streptomyces swartbergensis
TGCGAGACCATCGTGCGCTCCCCCTCGTAGGCCATGGAGACCGTCACCGGGGAGTGCCAGCCGGGCACCGTGCGCGACGTGGAGAGGTCGATGCCCTCGCCGTGCTCCAGGGCGTCCCRGCAGTAGTCGCCGTAGTGGTCGTCGCCGAAGGCCGCCGCGAGGGACGTCCGCAGGCCGAGGCGGGCCAGGGCGGTGGCCATGTTGGCGACGCCGCCGGGGCTCGATCCCATCCCGCGCGCCCAGGACTCCGTCCCGCGCACCGGGGCGGAGTCGAGCCCGGTGAAGATGATGTCGAGGAAGACGGTGCCGGTGAGATAGACGTCCCAGGGCGGGTCGTCCGGCGCGCGCAGCAGGGCGAGGGGATCGACCTGGCTCTGGCGGTGCGATCCCTTTCCGGCCGGGCCCTTTCCTGCCGGGGCGGTGGACGCGATCACGATGCGCTCCCTGACGTGGTGCGGTTCAGGCCAGTCTGCACCACGTCACCGACAGCGTGACGCCGATCACGCCGGTCCCGCCCGTTCCGTCAGCTCGCACCGGCCCCCGCGCGCCCCCTGGACCACCGGAGAGCCGGGGCTACCAGCGGGGCACCGAGGGCGTCACCCACGCCGGGTCGGCGACCCGCATGGCCGCAGCGTCGTCGCGGTCCCGCAGCGCACCGTCGTCTTCCAGCCACCGCCGGTGCAGCACGGCCAGCCGCTCACGTTCGAGCTCCACGCCGAGCCCGGGCGCGTCGGACACGGTCACCTTGCCGTCCTCGAAGCCGAGCCGCTCGGTGAGCACGTCCTCCGACTGCCAGGGGTAGTGGGAGTCGCAGGCGTGGTGGAGGTCCGGGACGGTGGCCGCCACGTGGGTCATCGCGGCGAGGGAGATGCCCAGGTGGGTGTTGGAGTGCATCGACACACCGACGCCGAAGGTGCGGCAGACGGCGGCGAGCTGCTGGGTGTTGCGCAGTCCGCCCCAGTAGTGGTGGTCGGAGAGCAGCACCTGGACAGCGCCCCGCGTGAACGCCTCCTTGACCTCGGCGAAGGTCGTCACGCACATGTTGGTGGCGAGTGGCACCCCGGTCCGCTCGGCCACCTCGGCCATGGCGGGGATGCCGAGGGTCGGGTCCTCCAGGTACTCCAGGACGTCCCCGAGTTCCCGCGCCACCTTCAGTGAGGTCTCCAGGGACCAGGCGCCGTTGGGGTCGAGCCGCAGCGGATGCCCGGGGAACGCCTCGGCGAGCGCCCGTACGGCCGCGATCTCCTCGTCGGGCGGGAAGACACCGCCCTTGAGCTTGAAGGAGGTGAAGCCGTACCGCTCGGTGAACCGGCGGGCCTGTTCCACCACCCCGGCCGGGTCGACGGCGGCCCCCCAGTCGTCCTTCTCGCAGGCGGTGCCCTCCGGGTGGCCGGCCCACTTGTAGAACAGGTACGCGCTGTACTCGACGGCGTCGCGCACCTTGCCGCCGAGCAGCGCGTGCACGGGCAGTCCGAGGGCCTTGCCGAGGGCGTCGAGACAGGCCACCTCGAAGGCGGAGACGACGGAAAGACGCAGCTTGTCGGCGGTCTGGACACCGCGCAGCCCGCCGACGTCGACGGCGTTCTCGACCCGGGAGGCGTCCACCGCGACCTGGTCCGCGACCGTGAACAGCCCGTTCAGGTCGCTGATCTGCCGCCCCTTCAGCCGCTCGGCGAAGGGCCGGGCCAGCTCCAGGTACTTGGTGTCGCCGTAGGTCTCCCCCACGCCCGTGACCCCGTCCGCCGTGACGACCTCGACGATCAGCCGGGGCGTGTACGGCTGGTGCACGCCCTGGGTGTTCAGCAGCGGCGGGTCCGCGACCAGGATCGGCGTGAGCCGTACGTCGGTGACGGCGAGGTTCACAGAGCGGCTCCCACGAGGTCGAGTCCCGCGGTGAGGAGGGCGGTGAGGGCGGCCAGGTCGGCGGGCGAGGGGTCGGTGAGCGGGGCGCGTACGGGGCCCACCGGGTGGCCGCGCAGCCGGGCCGCCGCCTTCACCAGCGACACGGCGTACCCGGGGACGCGGTCGCGCAGTTCGACGAGCGGGACGTAGAAGCCGCGCAGCAGCTTGTCGACGGTGCCGTGGTCGCCGTCGCGCAGGGCGGCGAAGAAGGCGTCGGAGATCTCGGGGGCGAAGGCGTGGACCGCGGAGGAGTAGGCGGGGACGCCGACGGCGGCGTAGGCGCGGGCCTGGATCTCGGCGGTGGCGGCGCCGTTGAAGAACAGGAAGTCCTCGGGCGCGGCGAGGGTGAGACGCTGGAGCCGGTCGAGGTCGCTGTGGCCGTCCTTGAGGCCGATGACGCCCGGCAGGGCCGCGATGCGCTTGAACGACTCGGCGGTGAACGCGACCTGTCCGCGCTGGTAGGCGATCAGCGGCAGCCGGGTGCGAGCGGCGATCTGTTCGAGCTGGGCGACCAGCCCGTCCTGCGGGGCGGCGACGAGGTAGTGCGGCAGCACCAGGAGCGCGTCGGCGCCGGCGTCCTCGGCGATGCGCGCGAACCGGACGGCCTGCGCCCAGCCGTAGCCGGTCCCGGCCACGACCGGTACGCGGCCCGCCGCCTCCTCGACCGTGATGGTGACGACCTGCCGGTACTCGTCCTCGTCGAGCGAGAAGAACTCGCCGGTGCCGCAGGCGGGGAAGACGGCGCCGGGCGAGGTGGCGAGCCGGTCCGCGACGTAGGCGCGGAAGCCGTCCGGGTCGAGGGTGCCGTCGTCGCGGAAGCTGGTCAGCGGGAACGACAGCACGCCGCCGGCCATGCCCTCCCGCAGCCGGTGCGCGACCCCACCCGGTCCAGCGCTCACGCTCATGTCCTCGGCCATCCCTCGCTGTCTCCTTATGTAGACGCCATTTATGTATGAGAATGATGGCTGGACAGGTGAACGTCAACCGCAGAGGGCGGCCCGATTACGATCGGCACATGTCAGACACAGGGGGCGTCCGCGAAGTGAAGTCCGCGGCCCGCACGGTCGAGCTGCTGGAACTCCTCGCGGCACGCGGCGACCGCCCGGCCCGGCTCCAGGAGCTGGCCGACGAACTGGGCGTGCCGCGCAGCTCGATGTACGCGCTGCTCCAGACCCTGATCTCGCGCGGCTGGGTCCGCACCGACGTCACCGGCTCCCTGTACGGCATCGGCATCCACGCCCTGCTCACGGGCACCAGCTACCTCGACTCCGACCCCCGGGTCCGGGTCGTACGGCCGTATCTCGACGAGGCGTCCGAGGCGCTCGGCGAGACGATCCACATGGGCCGGCTGGACGGCCGGGACGTGGCGTACCTGGCGACGCGGGAGTCGCACGAGTACCTGCGCACGATCAGCCGGGTGGGGCGGCGGCTGCCCGCGCACGCAGGAGCCCTGGGCAAGGCCCTGCTGGCGGAACGCCCGGACGCGGAACTGCCCGAGGGGCCGTACGAGGCACTGACCCCGAACTCGCACACCAGCCGGGAGTCCCTGGCGGCCGACCTCGCCCAGGTCCGGGCCCGCGGCTGGTCCGTGGACCGGGAGGAGGGCGTGACCGGCATCGTCGGCTTCGGATTCGCGCTGCGCTACGACATCCCGGCACTGGACGCGATCAGCTGCTCGGTGCCGGTGGCCCGGCTCACGCCGGAGCACGAGGAGCGGATCGTCGTCGTGATGCGGGAGATCCGGGCGAAGGTGGAGGCGACGGTTCCGGGGGCCGGGTCGGTGCACTGGCGTTAGCGGAGACGCCACTTCACCTCGGAAAAGGCGCTCGTCTACCCGGACTTCACCGCACCAAACGCAACGTGCGCCACATCACACGGCCTGGGTTAACTCGTACGACTACTTGCTTGATACAAATTGCCCGCGCGTTCCTGTCCGTCGACGGTCGTCGCCCAACCCCCCCTCGTCCGCCGCTCCTTCCGCATGCCCTGGGAACGCCCGTGTTCGCCC
>NZ_NGFN01000052.1 GCF_002148965.1 Streptomyces swartbergensis
GCCGTAACCGGGCTGGGGGGCCTGCGGCGGCTGGCCGTAGGGGCCCGGCTGGCCGTACGGTCCGGGCTGCTGGGGCTGCCCGCCGTACGGGCCCGGCTGGTTGTAGCTCATGTTCTGGGTTCCCCTCCAGATGCTTGTGCGTTCGACACATCCTGGCGCAGACCCGTCGTGTGCATGGCATCGGGGCCCCCACCGTTACAAAGGAAACGCGTTTCGGGACGGGGTAGTGACACCTCTAAACTGACCCCCGTGACCGAGAACGCTCAGCAGCAGCCACCAGCGCCCAGCACCGACCTGCCGACCCAGTACGCGCCGGCCGACGTAGAGGGGCCGCTGTACGAGCGCTGGGTAGAGCGGGGTTACTTCGAGGCGGACGAGAAGAGCGACAAACCGCCGTACACGATCGTCATCCCGCCGCCGAACGTCACGGGCAGCCTGCACCTCGGGCACGCCTTCGAGCACACGCTCATCGACGCGCTGACCCGCCGCAAGCGGATGCAGGGCTACGAGACGTTGTGGCAGCCCGGCATGGACCACGCCGGCATCGCCACGCAGAACGTCGTCGAGCGGGAGCTGGGCAAGGAGGGCAAGTCCCGGCACGACCTGGGCCGCGAGGCGTTCGTCGAGCGCGTCTGGCACTGGAAGGCCGAGTCCGGCGGACAGATCTCCGGTCAGATGCGCCGCCTGGGCGACGGCGTCGCCTGGACCCGTGAGCGCTTCACCATGGACGAGGGCCTCTCGCAGGCCGTCCAGACCATCTTCAAGCGGCTCTACGACGACGAGCTGATCTACCGCGCCGAGCGCATCATCAACTGGTGCCCGCGCTGCCTGACCGCCATCTCGGACATCGAGGTGGAGTACCAGGACGACGACGGCGAGCTGGTCTCCATGAAGTACGGCGACGGGGACGAGACGATCGTCGTCGCCACCACCCGTGCCGAGACCATGCTCGGTGACACGGCGGTCGCCGTCCACCCCGACGACGAGCGGTACAAGCACCTGGTCGGCAAGCTCATCAGGCTGCCGCTGACCGACCGTTCCATCCCGGTCGTCGCCGACGAGCACGTCGACCCCGAGTTCGGCACGGGTGCCGTCAAGGTCACCCCGGCCCACGATCCGAACGACTTCGAGATCGGCCAGCGCCACGACCTGCCCGCCATCACGATCATGGACGAGCACGCCGTCATCACCGCCCACGGCCCCTTCCAGGGCCAGGACCGGCTGGAGGCCCGCTCGGCCATCGTCGCCGCGCTGCGCGCCGAGGGCCGGATCGTCGCCGAGAAGCGGCCCTACGTCCACTCGGTCGGCCACTGCTCGCGCTGCAAGACGACGATCGAGCCCCGGCTCTCCATGCAGTGGTGGGTCAAGGTCGGCCCGCTGGCGAAGGCCGCCGGCGACGCCGTCCGCGACGGGCGCGTCAAGATCCACCCGCAGGAGATGGAGAAGCGCTACTTCGACTGGGTCGACAACCTCCACGACTGGTGCATCTCGCGGCAGTTGTGGTGGGGCCACCGCATCCCGGTCTGGTACGGCCCGAACGGCGAGGTCGTCTGCGTCGGCCCCGACGAGGAGCCGCCCAGCGGCGAGGGCTGGCGTCAGGACACCGACGTCCTCGACACCTGGTTCTCCTCCGGCCTGTGGCCGTTCTCCACGCTCGGCTGGCCCGAACAGACCGAGTCGCTCGCGAAGTTCTACCCGAACTCCGTCCTGGTCACCGGCTACGACATCCTCTTCTTCTGGGTCGCCCGGATGATGATGTTCGGCCTGTACGCGATGGACGGCACCCCGCCGTTCCACACCATCGCCCTGCACGGCATGGTCCGCGACCAGTTCGGCAAGAAGATGTCGAAGTCCTTCGGCAACGCGGTCAACCCGCTGGACTGGATGGACAAGTACGGCAGTGACGCGCTTCGCTTCACCCTCGCCCGCGGTGCCAACCCGGGCGTCGACGTCCCGATCGGCGAGGACTGGGTCCAGGGCTCGCGCAACTTCGCCAACAAGATCTGGAACGCCACGCGCTTCGCGCTGATGAACGGCGCTACGGTGGACGGCCCGCTGCCGGACCCGTCGAAGATGTCCTCGACGGACCGCTGGATCCTCTCCCGCCTCAACACGGTCGTCGCCGAAGTCGACGCGTTCTACGACGACTACCAGTTCGCGAAGCTGTCCGACTCCCTGTTCCACTTCGCGTGGGACGAGGTCTTCGACTGGTACGTCGAGCTGTCCAAGACGACGTTCCAGGCGGGCGGCGAGGCGGCCGAGGTCAGCAAGCGCGTCCTCGGTGAGGTCCTCGACGTCACGCTGAAGCTGCTGCACCCGGTGGTCCCCTTCGTCACCGAGACCCTGTGGACCACCCTCACCGGTGGCGAGTCGGTCGTCATCGCCGAGTGGCCCAAGGACAGTGGCTTCCGGGACGCCGACGCCGAGCGCGAGATCGAGAGCCTCCAGTCGGTCATCACCGAGGTCCGCCGCTTCCGCGCCGACCAGGGCCTCCAGCCCGGCCAGCGGGTCCCGGCCCGGCTGACCCTGGACGGCACGCCGTTCGCGGCGCACGAGGCCGCCATCCGCCAGCTGCTGCGGCTCCAGCCGGAGGGCGACGCCTTCACGGCCACGGCGACCCTGCCGGTCGCCGGCGCGGAGGTCGCCCTCGACCTCTCCGGCACGATCGACGTGGCGGCGGAGCGCAAGCGCCTCGCGAAGGACCTCGCGGCGGCGGAGAAGGAGAAGGCGCAGGCGAACGCCAAGCTCGGCAACGAGGCGTTCCTGGCGAAGGCTCCTGACCACGTGGTGGAGAAGATCCGCACCCGCCTGTCCAAGGCGGAGGAGGACATCGCCCGGATCCAGGCGCAGCTGGAGAGGCTGCCGCAGGCGTAAGGGTTCGTACGGTCGTAAAGGCCCCGGTGCTTGGCAGTGCCGGGGCCTTTACGCACTTCAGGAGCGCGGGGAACTGCGCGACAAGCCCCCGCAGACCCGCAGACAAGGGACGACACAAACCACCCCCGACCTATGTCACTGCCCCTCCGTAGACTGGCCCCGTGAGCGAGCTCCCTCCAGACCACAGCGCCGACGACCAGCCCGACCCCCTCGACACCTTCGACGAGATCATCGCGGAGGAGACCACCCGCGACCCCGACCTCGCCGTCATCGAAGCCGGCAGCCGAACCCTGCGCACCCAGGGCGGCCCCCCGGAGGCCGACATCCCGACCCGGCCCGCCGACCCCGAGGTCGACAAGGCCCTGCGCGAGGTGGAGGCGGAGCTCGCCACACGCTGGGGTGAGACCAAGCTGGAGCCCTCCGTCAGCCGAATCGCCGCGCTGATGGACGTGCTGGGAGAGCCGCAGCGGTCGTACCCGTCGATCCACATCACGGGGACGAACGGCAAGACCTCCACGGCCCGCATGATCGAGGCCCTGCTCGGCGCCTTCGAGCTGCGGACCGGCCGCTACACCTCGCCGCACGTGCAGTCGATCACCGAGCGCATCAGCCTGGACGGCGCCCCCATCTCGGCCGAGCGGTTCATCGAGACGTACCACGACATCAAGCCGTACATCGAGATGATCGACGGGCAGCAGGAGTACCGGCTGTCCTTCTTCGAGGTGCTCACCGGCATGGCGTACGCGGCGTTCGCCGACGCGCCCGCCGACGTCGCCGTCGTCGAGGTCGGCATGGGCGGCTCCTGGGACGCCACGAACGTGATCGACGGTGACGTCGCCGTCGTCACGCCCATAGACCTCGACCACACCGACCGGCTCGGCACCACGCACGCGGAGATCGCGGCGGAGAAGGCCGGCATCGTCAAGCAGGGCGCGACCGTCATCCTGGCGCAGCAGCCGGTCGACGCGGCGCAGGTGCTGCTGAAGAAGGCCGTCGAGGTGGACGCGACCGTGGCCCGGGAGGGCCTGGAGTTCGGTGTCGTGGACCGGCAGGTGGCCGTCGGCGGGCAGCTGGTGACGCTGCGCGGGCTCGGCGGGGAGTACCCGGAGATGTACCTGCCGCTGCACGGCGCGCACCAGGCGCACAACGCGGCCGTCGCGCTGGCCGCCGTGGAGGCGTTCTTCGGCGTCGGCGCGCAGCGGGCCGAGCAGCTGGACCTGGACACGGTCCGCAAGGCGTTCGCGGCCGTCGCCTCGCCGGGGCGGCTGGAGGTCGTGCGGCGTTCCCCGACCGTCGTGCTCGACGCCGCCCACAACCCGGCGGGCGCCCGGGCGGCGGCCGAGGCGGTCGGTGAGGCCTTCCAGTTCAGCCGGCTCATCGGTGTCGTCGGCGCGAGCGGCGACAAGAACGTGCGGGGGCTGCTGGAGGCCTTCGAGCCGGTGTTCGCCGAGATCGTGGTCACGCAGAACTCCAGCCACCGCGCGATGGACGCCGACGAGCTGGCCGGTATCGCCGTCGAGGTGTTCGGCGAGGAGCGCGTCCAGGTCGAGCCGCGGCTGCCCGACGCGCTGGAGGCCGCGATCACGCTGGCCGAGGAGGAGGGCGAGTTCGCGGGCGGCGGTGTGCTCGTCACCGGTTCCGTCATCACCGTCGGCGAGGCCCGACTGCTCCTGGGGAGGGGCTGAGATCCCGTGCGTACGCTCTGTTCTTCGACGCTGATCGGCGAGTTCTTCATCATCGGCTTCGCCGGTCTGGTCGCCATGAAGGACCCCGACCTGTCCATGACGACCGTGTGGACGGTCAGCGGTGTCGCGATGTTCCTGTGTCTGGTGCTGTGCGGCCTGGTGACGCGCCCGGGCGGGGTCGCGCTCGGCTGGGCGTTGCAGATCGCGCTCATCGCGTCGGGCTTCGCCGTGCCGATGATGTTCTTCCTGGGCGCGATCTTCGCGGCCCTGTGGTGGGCGTCGGTGCACTATGGGCGGAAGGTGGACGAGGCCAAGGCGAGATTCGCCGCCCAGGCCGGCTCCTCCACACCTGACGCTGCGTAACAGGCGCCCCGACACGCCGGGTAACCTCGTCTCACCGCACAACCTTGATGCATAAGGAGCCCGTCGTGAGCCAGCGCACCCTCGTCCTCCTCAAGCCCGACGCCGTCCGTCGTGGCCTGACCGGCGAGATCATCAGCCGCATCGAGCGCAAGGCGGGCTGGACGATCACCGCGCTGGAGCTGGGCACCCTGGACCAGGACACGCTGGAGCAGCACTACGGCGAGCACAAGGGCAAGCCCTTCTACGAGCCACTGGTGGAGTTCATGGCCTCCGGCCCGGTCGTGGCGATGATCGTCGAGGGCGAGCGGGTCATCGAGGGCGTGCGCCAGCTGGCCGGTCCGACCGACCCGATCGCCGCGGCCCCCGGCTCCATCCGCGGCGACTACGGCGTCATCGTCCGGGAGAACCTGATCCACGCCTCGGACTCGGAGGAGTCCGCCGAGCGCGAGGTGAAGATCTTCTTCCCGGGTCGCGCGTAAGGCGAACGGCGGGGGAAGCCCGGGGGCGGGAGTCTGGGAGCAGGGCTCCCGGACTTTCTGGCATATGCGTGGCGATCGAGGGAACGATGGTCCCCGAACGCCCGTCACCACAAGCGAACCCGTGCGGCATCTGCTGACAATGGCGGAGACCCTCCCGCAGTGTTCGCGAAGGCGCGTCTACGATGGAAGCCTTCACGTCACAGCACCCACCTTTGCCTACCTGATAAGCCCTCAAAAGCTAGTGGGAAGGCCAGACGAATCCTGATGGGGAACTCAATGTCGTTCATCGGCCGTGACATGGCTGTCGACCTCGGGACCGCCAACACGCTGGTGTACGTCAGGGGTCGCGGGATCGTACTCAACGAGCCGTCCGTCGTCGCGATCAACACCAACACCGGTGGCATCCTCGCGGTCGGTGCCGAAGCGAAGAAGATGATCGGGCGCACGCCCGGCAACATCGTTGCCGTTCGTCCGCTGAAGGACGGTGTGATCGCCGACTTCGAGATCACCGAGCGGATGCTCCGCTACTTCATCCTGAAGATCCACAAGCGGCGGTATCTGGCTCGTCCGCGGGTCGTCGTCTGTGTGCCCTCGGGCATCACGGGCGTCGAGCGCCGCGCCGTGATCGAGGCGTCGTCCCAGGCCGGCGCCCGCCAGGTGCACATCATCGAGGAGCCGATGGCCGCGGCCATCGGCTCCGGCCTGCCGGTCCACGAGGCCACGGGCAACATGGTGGTCGACATCGGCGGCGGCACCACGGAGGTCGCGGTCATCTCCCTCGGCGGCATCGTCACCGCACAGTCCATCCGTGTCGCGGGCGACGAACTGGACAACGCGATCATCCAGCACATCAAGAAGGAGTACTCCCTCCTGCTGGGTGAGCGCACGGCCGAGCAGATCAAGATCACGATCGGTTCGGCGTACGACCTCGACACCGACGAGCACACCGAAATCCGAGGCCGGGACCTGGTCTCCGGGCTGCCGAAGACCGTCGTCATCTCCGCGGCGGAAGTCCGCAAGGCGATCGAGGAGCCGGTCAACGCGATCGTCGACGCCGTCAAGACGACCCTCGACAAGTGTCCGCCGGAGCTGTCCGGCGACATCATGGACCGAGGAATCGTTCTGACCGGCGGCGGAGCGCTGCTGCGGGGCCTGGACGAGCGGCTGCGCCGGGAGACCGGCATGCCGATCCACATCGCCGAGGACCCCCTGGACAGCGTGGCGCTCGGTTCCGGAAAGTGCGTCGAGGAGTTCGAGGCGCTCCAGCAGGTGCTGGACGCCCAGCCGCGCAGATGACGTAACTCTTCGATTCCGCCGTACGGGACGATCTCCTCTCGTACGGCGGATCGTTGATATAGATGCATAAGCTCCCACAATGCAGCCCCTCGGGTTTCCCTGGGGTTTCCCGAATTCCTATGAGGAAGGGCACGGCCGCCGCACGTGAGGGACACACGAGAGAGTCGGCTGCTCCTGGTGCTGCTGATCGCCATCGCGTTCGCGTTGATCACGGTGGACATTCGCGGTGGGGAGGATTCCCCGGTCGACGGTGCCCGGCAGGGCGCGGCGACGGTCTTCGGCCCGATCGAGAACGGTGTGTCGGCCGCGGTCGACCCGGTCGGTGACGCGGTCTCCGCCGTCCGGGACTCGGGCGAGCGACACGACCGGCTCGCCGTGCTGGAGGAGGAGAACGCGGCCCTGAAGGCGCGGCTCGGCAGCGACGACCGCAGCCGCAGCCGCCTCAAGCAGCTCGACAAGATGCTGAAGATGTCCGGCCAGGGCCAGTACGGCATCAAGGGCGCCGAGGTCATCGCCATCGGAGCCGCGCAGGGCTTCTCCTGGACCATCACCATCGACGTCGGCGCCAACGACGGCATCAAACGCGACATGACCGTCCTGAACGGGGACGGGCTCGTCGGCCGGGTCACCACCGTCGGACCCAACACCGCCACGGTCCTGCTCGCCAGCGACCCCGACTTCACGGTCGGCACCCGGATGGAGGCCAGCGACGAGCTCGGCTTCGCCTCCGGGCAGGGCGACCGCCCGCTGCGCGTGGAACTCCTCAACGGCAAGGCGGAGGTGAAGAAGGGCGACCGTCTGGTCACCTTCGGCTCGCAGGCCGACCGGCCGTTCGTGCCCGGTGTGCCCGTCGGCGTGGTCTCCCGCGTCGACCCGTCCGGCGGCGGGCTGACCCGCACGCTCTACGTCACGCCGTACGCCGCCTTCAGCAAGCTCGACATCGTCGGTGTCGTCGTCGAGGCCCCGAAGAAGGACCCGCGCGACACGGTGCTCCCGCCCAAGCCGAAGCCGACGCCCAGGCCGACGGTGACGGTGACCGTGACGCCGTCCGCCGAGGCCCCCGCGGACGGCCAGAACCAGCAAGAGCAGTAGGAGCTGTCACCTCATGCGCGTCAACCGGATCCTGCTCTCCTCCGCCCTGGTCGTCGTCGCCCTGGTCATCCAGGTGAGCGTCCTCGCCCGCCTCCATCTGCCGGGCGCCGTGCCCGACCTGATGCTTCTCACCGTCCTCGGCCTGGCGCTGGTGTACGGCCATGTGGGCGGCGCCCTCGTGGGTTTCGGCGCCGGCCTGCTCGCCGATCTGGCCCCGCCCGCCGACCACGCCGCCGGGCGCTACGCCCTCGTGCTGTGCGTCATCGGCTATCTCGCGGGCCTGGTGAAACCGGAGACGGGCAAGCTGAAGTCCGCGACCGGCCCCATGGTCGTGGTGGTCGCCGCCGCCCTCGGCTCCACCCTGCTGTACGCCGGGGTCGGTGCCCTCGTCGGGGACACCGCCGCCCGCCATGTGGGCCTGGGCAGCCTGCTGTTCACGGCCGCGCTGTACGACCTGCTGCTCGCCCCGTTCGTCGTGCCGGGCGTCATGGCGCTGGCCAGACGCGCCGAGAACGATCCGCTCGCCGAGACCGGCTCCGCGGCCAAGGCCACGGACATCTCCTCCGGCTGGCTCTCCGGCGGCACCGGCCTGAAGGTCGGCAGCCAGCGGAACGGGCTGCGGGTGAAGGCGGCCCGGGCACGGATGGCGCGGGCGGGGCGCATCAAGGGGGTCAAGCGGCTGTGACCGCGGGAAATTTCACCCGAACGGGCCGGTCCGGTAGGAACGCGGGCTCCTGGGCCCGTCGTTCCTCACTCGTATCCGCACACACGTGCCCGGACAGACCTTCGCACCCGGGCCCGGCTTTGTACTCGCACATCCGTACGCGCACTGAGAGGGGGAGGCAGCCGCAGTGACCAACATCCCCGAGACCGGGCGGAACACACGGGTCCAGATCCGGCTCGTCGTCATCCAGGTCCTCGTCCTGTCCCTCCTGCTCACCCTCGGCGGACGCCTGTGGTACCTCCAGATCCGTGAGGGCGCGGCGTACGCCAAGGAGGCGTCGGGGAACCACGTTCAGCAGGTCGTCCAGCCGGCCGTCCGCGGCTCCATCCTGGACGCGCGCGGCGTGGCCCTCGCCGACAACGAGACACGACTGGTCGTCTCCGCCTCCCGCACGGACCTGCTGAAGATGCCGGACGACGGCAAGGAAGTCCTCGCCAAGCTCGCCGGAGTCCTGGGCATGACGCCCAAGGAGGTCCAGGAGAAGGTCCGGCTGTGCGACGCCAAGACGCCCCAGCCCTGCTGGAACGGCTCGCCCTACCAGCCCATCCCCATCACCGACGAGGCCACCCCCAAGCAGGCCCTCCAGATCCGCGAGCGCGCCGAGGACTTCCCCGGCATCACCGCCGAGCCCCAGGCCGTGCGCCGCTACCCGAGCCCGGGCAAGGCCAACACCGCCCAGGTCCTCGGCTACCTCTCGCCGGTCACCGACGAGGAGATCAAGAAGGCGCAGAACACCAACTCGCCGTATCTGCGCTCCGACCAGGTCGGCCGCTCCGGCCTGGAGCGCCAGTACGACAAGGAGCTGCGCGGCAAGGCCGGCGTCACGCGCTACGAGGTCGACAACCTCGGCCGCGTCATCGGCCAGGCCGAAGCCGACCCGGCCCACCCCGGCGACAACCTCGTCACCAGCATCGACGCCCGCGTCCAGCGGATCGCCGAGTACGAGCTGAACGAGGCCATGAAGCAGGCCCGCAAGGAGCACGACCGCAACACGGGCACGAACTACAAGGCCGACTCCGGTGCCGTCGTCGTCATGGAGGCCAAGACCGGCCGCGTCGTCGCGATGGCCTCCAACCCGACGTACGACCCGAACGCCTGGGTGGGCGGCATCTCCGCCAAGGACTACGCACGGCTCACCGGCAAGAGCTCCAACTACCCGCTGCTCAACCGCGCGATCCAGGGCCAGTCGGCGCCCGGCTCCATCTTCAAGGTCATCCCGACGGCCGCCGCGATCAACGCGGGCTACTCCTTCAACGGCCCCTACCAGTGCTCCAGCTCGTACTCGATCGGCGGCCAGGTCTTCAAGAACTTCGAGTCCAAGGGGTACGGCCCGATCAGCCTCGGCCGCGCCCTGGAGGTCTCCTGCGACACGGTCTTCTACCGGCTCTCCCACGAGGAGTGGAAGAAGGACGGCGGCACCAAGCCGAAGAAGAAGCCCAACGACTGGTTCTACAAGACCGCCCACCAGTTCGGCCTCGGCAAGGAGACCGGCATCGACCTGCCCAACGAGGTCACCGGCCGCGTCCCCGACCGCCAGTGGAAGCTGGACTACTGGAAGGCCAACAAGGACGCCTGGTGCCGCACCGGCAAGCGCAACGGCAGCTACGCCGAGAAGATCGCCTATGAGAACTGCCTCGAAGGCAACCGCATGCGCGCCGGTGACTCCGTCAACTACTCCATCGGCCAGGGCGACACCCTCGTCACCCCCATCCAGATGGCCACCATCTACTCGGCCATCTCCAACGGCGGCACCATGTACACCCCCTCCGTCGGCAAGGCCGTCATCAGCGCCGACGGCAAGACCGTCACGCCGATCAAGCCCAAGTCGCACGGCAAGCTGCCGATGACGCAGAAGACGCGCAGCGAGATAAGCGATGCCCTCGCGGGAGTCGCCACCCGCGGTACGGCCGCCTGGCGGTTCGGCGGCTGGCCGCAGGACAAGATCCCGATGCACGCCAAGACGGGTACGGCGGAGGTCTACGGCAAGCAGACCACCTCCTGGTTCGCCACGTACACCAAGGACTACTCGATCGTCATGACGATCTCCCAGGGTGGTACGGGCTCCGGCGCCTCGGGCCCCGCCGTCCGCAACATCTACAACGCGCTGTACGGCGTCTCCCCGGACGGCGACATCGACCCGAAGAAGGCGCTGCTGCCCACCCCGCAGAAGACCCTGCCCAAGGTCAAGACGGACGGCACCATCGCCTCCCCGAAGGTCCCCAAGGACCCGGCCAAGGACCAGCAGGCGAACAAGAAGGACCCGAACGCCCCGGCCGACCCGCTCCAGCCGGCGACGGCGGCCCCGCCGACGCCGGAGAACCGTGACACCCGAAGGCGCCGGCGCCGGCGGGGAAGCCGGAGGTTGCCGACATGACCGGCGGTGTGAAGAGCTTCCAGGTCTCCGGCTACGGCCCCGAGCGCTCCGGCTGGACCAGGCTCCTCGCCCGCGACTCGGTGGCGCGGCGCCTCGACTGGCCGATCCTGCTGTCGGCGACTGCCCTGTCCCTGCTCGGCACGCTCCTCGTCTACTCGGCGACCCGCAACCGCACGGAGCTCAACCAGGGCGACCCCTACTTCTTCCTCGTCCGGCACCTGCTGAACACCGGCATCGGCCTCGCCCTGATGGCCGGCACGATCTGGCTCGGCCACCGCGGCCTGCGCACGGCCGTGCCGATCCTGTACGGCCTCTCGGTCCTGCTGATCCTGCTGGTGCTCACCCCGCTCGGCTCCACGATCAACGGCGCCCACTCGTGGATCAAGCTCCCCGGCGGCTTCTCCCTCCAGCCCTCGGAGTTCGTGAAGGTCACGATCATCCTGGGCATGGCGATGCTGCTGGCCGCCAGAGTCGACGCGGGCGACAGGCAGTACCCCGACCACCGCACGGTCATGCAGGCACTGGGCCTGGCCGCCGTGCCCATGGTGATCGTGATGCTCATGCCCGACCTCGGGTCGGTCATGGTGATGGTCATCATCGTGCTCGGCGTGCTGCTCGCCTCCGGTGCCTCCAACCGGTGGGTGTTCGGCCTGCTCGGCACGGGCGCCATCGGCGCGGTCACCGTCTGGCAGATCGGAGTGCTCGACGACTACCAGATCGCCCGCTTCGCCGCCTTCGCCAACCCCGAGCTCGACCCGGCCGGCGTCGGTTACAACACCAACCAGGCCCGCATCGCCATCGGCTCCGGCGGCCTGACCGGCTCCGGCCTCTTCCACGGCTCGCAGACCACCGGCCAGTTCGTGCCCGAGCAGCAGACGGACTTCGTCTTCACCGTGGCGGGGGAGGAACTGGGCTTCCTCGGCGGCGGACTGATCGTCCTGCTGCTCGGCATCGTCCTGTGGCGCGCCTGCCGTATCGCCCGGGAGACCAGCGACCTCTACGGCACGATCGTCGCCGCCGGCATCGTCGCCTGGTTCGCCTTCCAGACGTTCGAGAACATCGGCATGACCCTCGGCATCATGCCCGTCACCGGCCTGCCGCTGCCGTTCGTGTCGTACGGCGGCTCGTCGATGTTCGCCGTGTGGATAGCGATCGGTCTGTTGCAATCCATCCGGGTCCAGCGCCCGATGTCGGCGTGAACACCGGCGGGGCGGCCCCCTGCCGCCCCGCCCCCGTGGCCACTAGATTCGGTCCATGGCGGACACCAAGCGCGAGATCGAGCGGAAATACGAGTCCGAGGACAGCGGACTTCCCGACCTGACCGGTGTCGCCGGGGTCGCGGCCGTGCTCGACAAGGGCGTCGCCCACCTCGACGCCACCTACTACGACACCGCCGACGAACGCCTCGCCGCGTCGTCCATCACCCTGCGCCGCCGCACCGGCGGCTCGGACGCGGGCTGGCATCTGAAGTTCCCCGTCGCCCCCGGCGTCCGCGACGAGATCCACGCCCCGCTCTCCGACACCCTCCCGGACGACCTCGCCGGGCTCGTCCGCTCCCGCGTCCGCGACGGCGAAGTGCTGCCCGTCGTCCGGCTGCGCTCCGACCGCGACGTACGCCACCTCGTCGACGCCGACGGCCGGCTGCTCGCCGAGGTCAGCGTCGACGCCGTACGGGCCGACCGGCTCACGGCCGGCGGCGGTGAAGCGCAGTGGACGGAGATCGAGGTGGAACTCGCCGACGGGGGAGACCCGGCCTTCCTCGACAAGGTGGAGAAGCGGCTGCGCAAGGCGGGTATACGGCCGTCGGCCTCGGCGTCGAAGCTGGCGCGGGCCCTGGCGGAGACGGCACCGCACCAACAGCGTGCGTCCGCCTCCGCCGGGCAACCGGAGACCGCCGCGGACCACGTCCTGGCGTACGTGCGCGCCCAGCGGGACGCCATCGTCGAGCTCGACCCGGCCGTGCGGCGGGACGTCGAGGACTCCGTGCACAGCATGCGCGTGGCCACCCGCCGGCTGCGCAGCACCTTCAAGTCCTACGGCGAGATCCTCGACCGGACCGTCACCGACGCCGTCGGCGACGAGCTGAAGTGGCTGGCCGGTGAGCTGGGCCTGGACCGGGACCGCGAGGTGCTCACCGAACGCCTGACGGCGGCCCTCGACGAGGTGCCGGCCACCCTGGTCCGCGGCCCGGTCGCGGAGCGGCTGCACACCTGGGCGAGAACCGAGCACGGCGGCGCCCGAGCCCGGCTCATCGGCGTTCTGGACTCCCGCCGCTACCTCGCCCTGCTCGACAGCCTGGACGCGCTGATCGCCGATCCGCCGCTGCGGAAGGCGGCCGGCAAGAAGCCCCGCAAGGCGATCGCCAAGGCCGTGAAGAAGGACTTCCGCAAGGTCGCCGGGCTGGTCGAGCGGGCCGTGGAACTGGAACCCGGCACCGACCGCGATGTCGCGATCCACGAGGCCCGCAAGAAGACCAAGCGCGCCCGCTACGCGGCGGAGGCGGCCCGGCCTGCCCTCGGCAAGCCGGCCAAGGACCTAGTCAAGTCCATGAAGGCCCTCCAGACCCTGCTCGGCGAGCACCAGGACAGCGTGATGGCCCGGCAGGCACTGCGCGAGCTGTCGGCGGTCGCTCACGCGGCCGGGGAGAACGCCTTCACCTACGGCCTGCTCCATGAGCGCGAGGAGCAGCGGGCGGTGCGCGTGGAGACCGAGCTGCCCGGATTCTGGGAGCGGACCAAGGGCGGGGCGGAGGGCCTTTGATCTTCCGCGCGTACGGAGGTGCGGCCCGATCGCGTTAGTCTGGATGGTCACCCTGTCCGTTCAGTCCAGCTCACGAAGGTGCGCGACATGCCTGCCGAAGTCGCTGCGTCGGTGTTCCCGCAGCTCGAAGCTCTGCTCCCGTACGTGCAGAAGCCGATCCAGTACGTCGGCGGAGAACTCAACTCCACGGTCAAGGACTGGGACTCCTGTGACGTCCGCTGGGCGCTCATGTACCCGGACGCCTACGAGGTCGGCCTGCCCAACCAGGGCGTCCAGATCCTCTACGAGGTGCTCAACGAGCAGCAGGGCGTCCTCGCCGAGCGCACCTACAGCGTGTGGCCGGACCTCGAGGAGCTGATGCGGGAACACGGCGTCCCGCAGTTCACGGTGGACAGCCACCGGCCCGTGAAGGCCTTCGACGTGCTCGGCCTGTCCTTCTCCACGGAGCTGGGCTACACGAACATGCTGGCGGCCCTGGACCTCTCCGGGATCCCCCTGGAGGCCAGGGACCGCGGCCTGGACGACCCGATCGTCATGGCCGGCGGCCACGCCGCGTTCAACCCCGAGCCGATCGCGGACTTCATCGACTGCGCGGTGATCGGCGACGGCGAGCAGGCCGTCCTGGAGGTCACCGCGATCATCCGTGCCTGGAAGGCGGAGGGCCGCCCCGGCGGCCGCGAGGAGCTGCTGTTCCGCCTGGCGAAGACGGGCGGGGTGTACGTGCCCGGCTTCTACGACGTCGAGTACCTGCCGGACGGCCGTATCGCCCGCGTCGTACCGAACCGCAGCGGTGTCCCGTGGCGTGTCTCCAAGCACACGGTGATGGACCTCGACGAGTGGCCGTACCCCAAGCAGCCCCTGGTCCCGCTCGCGGAGACGGTCCACGAGCGCATGTCGGTGGAGATCTTCCGCGGCTGCACCCGCGGCTGCCGTTTCTGCCAGGCCGGCATGATCACCCGCCCGGTCCGCGAGCGCTCCATCACGGGCATCGGCGACATGGTCGAGCAGGGCCTGAAGGCGACGGGCTTCGAGGAGGTGGGCCTGCTGTCCCTCTCCTCGGCGGACCACTCGGAGATCGGCGACATCGCCAAGGGCCTCGCGGACCGCTACGAGGACGACAAGATCGGCCTCTCCCTCCCGTCCACCCGCGTGGACGCCTTCAACATCGACCTGGCGAACGAGCTGACGCGCAACGGCCGCCGCTCCGGCCTCACCTTCGCCCCCGAGGGCGGCTCGGAGCGCATCCGCAAGGTCATCAACAAGATGGTCTCGGAGGACGACCTGATCCGCACGGTCGCCACCGCCTACGGCAACGGCTGGCGTCAGGTGAAGCTGTACTTCATGTGCGGCCTGCCGACGGAGACCGACGACGACGTCCTCCAGATCGCCGACATGGCGACGAAGGTCATCGCCAAGGGCCGCGAGGTCTCGAAGTCCAACGACATCCGCTGCACGGTCTCGATCGGCGGCTTCGTCCCCAAGCCCCACACCCCCTTCCAGTGGGCCCCGCAGCTGTCGGCGGAGGAGACGGACGCCCGCCTGGAGAAGCTGCGGAACAAGATCCGCGGCGACAAGAAGTACGGCCGCTCCATCGGCTTCCGCTACCACGACGGCAAGCCCGGCATCGTCGAGGGCCTGCTGTCCCGCGGCGACCGCCGGATCGGCGCCGTCATCCGCGCGGTCTACGACGACGGCGGCCGCTTCGACGGCTGGCGCGAGCACTTCTCGTACGACCGCTGGATGCGGTGCGCCGAGAAGGCGCTGGCCCCCTTCGGCGTCGACGTCGACTGGTACACGACCCGTGAGCGCACGTACGAGGAGGTCCTCCCCTGGGACCACCTGGACTCCGGCCTCGACAAGGACTGGCTCTGGGAGGACTGGCAGGACGCCCTCGACGAGACGGAGGTCGAGGACTGCCGCTGGACGCCGTGCTTCGACTGTGGGGTGTGTCCGCAGATGGACACGCAGATCCAGATCGGCCCGACGGGGAAGAAGCTGCTGCCCCTGACGGTCAAGAACGCGGCACCGGCGCCGAGCGGGCACTCGCACTGAGGTGAGTGACGCACTCGTTGGGCAGGAGGCCGCGCTTCACAACCGCGTACCGAGGCCGGGCCACCCCATCAGCCCTGGAAAGTGAAGGGTGGCCCGGCTGGGGACACGCACGGTCTGCTGGCGGCGTTCGCCTCTCAGCTCCTCACGGCTGCCTCCGCGAGGAGGAGGTAGCTGCTGGCCGTCCACGTGTAGGCGCGGTCCCGTAGGCCCGTGCCCGTGAGAGCGTCGAAGTTCTCGGCGAAGCCGTGGGTCTCGCACAAGGTGCGGAAGCGGGTGCTGATGTCGTCGGCGAGGCGGTGGTGGYCGGCGCGGCGCAGGCCGTCTTCGATGAGGATCGTGGCGGGGGCCCAGATGGGGCCGCGCCAGTAGCCGTCGGACAGGTAGTGCGGGGACGTCGGCAGCTCGGTGGCCAGGCCGTGCGGGGTCAGGTGGGCCGCGATGCGGTCGGCCAGAACGCCGCTGATCTCGGTCGGCAGGTGCTCGCCCAGCACGATGGGCATCAGGTCGAGGAGGCCGGCACTGTCCCAGGTGTTCCCGCTGTGGACGCCCCGGGCGACGAACCGGTCGCCGGTCCAGAGTTCGTCGAGCATCGCCGCCTGGGTCGCTTCGGCGGCCTGCGTCCATCGGTGGGCGTCGTCCGGTCTGTCCAAGTGTGTGGCCAGTTCGGCGAGTTCGTGGAGCTGGAGGGTGAGGAAGGCGGCCAGGTCCGCGGTGACGACCACGCGTTCCGGGTCGAAGGTGGTGGCGTTGTCCCAGCCGCTGTCGTTGCCGTGCTGGTAGTGGGGGAGCGCCGCGCCGGGGGTGCGTCGTGCGGTGAGCCAGAAGTTCGTCCAGCGTTCCAGCCTGTCGTAGGTCTCGGCCAGCTCCGAGCGGTCGGGCGGTGTGGTCATGCTGCGGCGCAGGCGGCCGAGTGCCCAGCCGTGGATGGGCGGTTTGACGAAGTTGTTCAGGACCTCGGAGTGGGTGACGGAGTCGGGCAGCGCCCCCGTCTCGTCCTGGTGGTCGAAGGGCAGGTGGTACTGGTCCCAGGCCAGTTCGGGGCGCCCGGGGGCGAGGGCCAGGGCGTTGAAGCAGTGGTCCCAGCTCCAGACCTTGTCCATCCAGTGCTTGGACATCAGGACGCCTGGGCGGGAGAGGAGCCCCGCGGGGCGGACGGTCGCGGACCATACGACGTACGCGGCGAGTTCGGCGGCCGGGGTGGCGGACGAGCGCCAGGGGGCCACCGTGTCGACGAAGTCCGCGAAGGAGTTCCGTGCCGCCTCGACGATCTTGTCGAAGGTCACTGTCGACGCGTACGGCGGACGGGCGGTGTCCAGTTCCTCGACCGCGATCTCCCAGGGGCCGTCCGCGTCCGCGGCGACGGTCAGGCCGCGGTCGGCGCTGCCCAGGGCCTGGTCGCCGTACGTGTGGATCACCGTGCCGGACAGCACGGTGACGCGGTAGCGGCGTCCGGTCTCGTACGAGGTGAACACGTACGCGTCGGCGGCCGCGTCCCGGAAGTAGTACGTGCCGCTGAAGGGCGTCAGTGTGTCGGCCGCCGCGGCGACGCGCAGCGGCAGCGCGGTGCCGCGCAGGCGTACGGTGTCCGGTGACTCGTAGGCCAGATCGACGCGGCCGGCCGTGCTGATCCAGCTCAGCAGGCCCGGTGTCGCCTCCACTCGGGTCTCGGCCCGCTCGCCTGTCGCGGCGTCGAGCGGCATCAGGCGCAGCATGGCGTGCATGCCGTTCTGGTGCGAGACGAGGTGCAGGTCCTCGGCGCGGGTCTTCTCCGCCACCACGGGGGAGATGTCGAACCATGACCCGTACGTGCTGAACGGGATCTCCTGGACGGAGAAGGCCGGGCCGGATCGGTCGGCGGTCATGAAGTGTCACTCGTTTCTCGAGCAGGGATCGTCAGGGGGAGAGGGGGTGCCCCTCGGGATGCCCCTGTAGATGTCAGTCCTTGGATGCCAGGCCTCGGAGTCAGTCCTCGGAGTCAGTCCTCGGAGTCAGTCCTCGGGGTGAGTCCTCGGAGTTCAGTCCTTGACCGCGCCGGCGGTCACACCGGCGGCGACGTAGCGCTGGGCGAGGACGAGGATCACCGTGGCCGGCAGCGAGGCGACGACGGCGGTCGCCATGATGGCGTTCCACTCCTGGTTGTTGTTGCCGATGTAGTGGTAGATGCCGAGGGTGATCGGCTCGTGCGCGCCGCCGTTGACCAGGGTGCTGGCGAAGATGAAGTCGGACCAGGACCACAGGAACGCGAACAGGGACACCGTGACGACGGCGTTGCGGCTCATCGGCAGGACGATCGACCGGAAGGTGCGCCAGGGACCGGCGCCGTCCGTCTTCGCCGCCTGGAGCAGTTCGCCGGGGATGCCCGACATGAACGCGGTGAAGATCAGCACCGCGAAGGGGACGGCCAGGGTGGAGTCGGCGACGATCAGACCGGGGACGGACTGGAGCATGCCGAGTTGGAGGTAGATGGCGTAGAAGCCCATCGCCATGATGATGCCGGGGATCATCTGCGCGGCCAGGAGCACGAAGCCGAGGACGCCGCCGCCGCGCGGACGCAGCTTGGCCAGCGCGTAGCCGGCGGGGGCGGACAGGACCACCGTCAGGGCGACGGTGCCCAGGCCGATGACGAGGCTGGTGCCGAGGTAGGGCAACTGCTCTTCGAGGACCGTGCGGTAGCCGGACAGGGTGGCGTGGACGGGGAACAGGTCCGGTGGGCTCTTGCGCATGTCCTGGTCGCGGGTGAGGGACACGTTCAGCATCCAGTAGACCGGGAAGAGCATGATGCCGGTCAGCAGGACGCCGACGGTCGTCTTGCCCCAGGTGCGCTTGCCGCTTCGGCTCATGACAGCGCCTGCTTTCTCTGCACGCGGGCGTAGACCAGGCCGAAGACCAGGGCGGCCACCACCAGCAGGTTGCCGACGGCCGCGCCCGGGCCGAAGGCGGGCAGCAGGTTGCCGAAGCCGAGCTGGTAGGACCAGGTGGCGAAGGTCGTGGACGATTCCGCCGGGCCGCCCTTGGTCATGATCCAGATGATGTCGAAGACCTTGAGTGTGTAGACCAGCCCGAGGAGAAGGGTGATCGCGGACACCGGGCGCAGGAGCGGGAAGGTGATGCTCCAGAACCGGCGCCAGGGGCCCGCGCCGTCGAGGGCGGCGGCCTCGTACAGGCCGGCCGGGATGGACTGCAGGCCGCTGTAGAGCACGACCAGGTTGAACGGGACGCCGATCCAGATGTTCGCGATGATCACCGAGATGAGCGACCACGACGGCGAGGTCAGCCAGTTGACCGGGTCGACGCCGACGGCGTGCAGGACTGCGTTGACGATGCCGGAGTCGCTGTTGAGCATCCATGACCAGGTGGAGGCCGACACGATCAGCGGCAGCAGCCAGGGCACCAGGAACAGCGCGCGCAGGGTGGCGGAGAGCCGGAAGTGCTGGTTGAAGAAGACCGCGAGCGCCAGGCCGATGGCGTACTGGAAGACCAGGCACACGGCGGTGAACACCACGGTGTGGAGCAGGGCCGGGGCGAAGGTCGGGTCGTCGAAGACGGTCCGGTAGTTCTGCAGGCCGGTGAAGGGCGCGTCGCCCTGGACGAAAGAGCGGACCGTGTAGTTGCGCAGGCTCAGGTCGATGTTGCGGTAGAGCGGATAGGCGTAGAAGAGGACGAGGTAGAGGGTCACCGGGGTGAGGAAGGCCCAGGCGGCCCACTGCTGGGAGCTCGGGCGGCGTCGTGCCGGGGGCGGTGCGGCCGGGGCCGCACCGGCCGCACCGCTGTGATCGGGCGCGGGCCGGCGATGCGGCACTCGTGTCGTGTGACTCATCGAGAGGCCCTGGTCAGCTGTCACTTGACTGCCGACTGGGCGGCGGTGAGCGCGTCCTTCGGGGACTTGGAGCCGCTGAGTGCGGACTGTACGGCCTTCCACATCTGCTCGGATATCTTCGGGTACTTGGTGCCCAGGTCGTCACTGGTGCGGCCCTTGGCCGACCTGACCGCTTCCACCCACGGCTTGAGCTCGGGGTCGGCCGCCACCTGCTTGTCCTGGATCTCGGTGGTGGGGGCGACGTAGGAGAGGGTGGTGTCGGTGTCGTACAGGTTCTGGGTGCTGGTCAGGCAGGTCGTGAGCTTCTGCGTGGTGGTGTAGCGGCCGGTGTCGCTCTGGACCGGGACGGTGACGAACTCGCCGCCCGTCGGGGCCGCGGCGTTGCCTCCCCCGGAGGCGGGGACGGGCAGGACACCGTAGTCGAAGCCCGCCTTCTTGGCGCCCGCGAGCTGCCAGGTGCCGTTCTCCGCGAACGCGTAGTCGCCGGTCGCGAACTCCTGCCAACTGGTGGTCTGGGTGTTGTTGAGCACGGAGTTGGGGGCGTAGCCCTTGTCCAGCCAGCCCTTCCACAGGGACAGCGCGGAGACGGCCGCGGGCGAGTCGAGTTCGGTCAGCTTGGCGCCGGAGCCCCAGAACCAGGGCAGGAACTGGAAGCTGCCCTCCTCGGTGCCGATCGCGGAGAAGGTGATGCCCTTCTTGCCGGCCTTCTCAACCTTCGCCAGCGCCGCCGTCAGGGACGGCCAGTCCTTGACCGAGGCGACGTCGACCCCGGCCTCCTTCAGGACCTTCTTGTTGTAGTAGAGGGCGAGGGTGTTGGCGCCGATCGGCGTGCCGTACGTCTTCCCGCCCACCTGACCGGCCGCGAGCAGGTTGGGGTCCACCTTCGAGGTGTCCAGCTTGTTTTCGTCGGTGGTGGTGAGCACGCCCGCCTCGGCCAGGGTCGACACCACCGGGTTGTCGACGATGAGGAGGTCCGGGGAGTTGTCCTGCTGTGCCGCGAGCAGCGTCTTGTTGGCCAGGTCGCTGGTGTCGAAGCCGGTCCGCTTGATCTTCACGCCGGCCTTGGCGCCGCAGGCGTCCAGCAGCTTCACCCACGCCGAGCCCTTGGCGAACTGCGGGTACGGGTCCCAGATGGTGTAGGTGCCGTCGTCCGCCGCCTTCGTCCCGGTGCCTGTCGAGCCGGAGCCGCAGGCGGTGGCACTGGTGGCGACGGCCAGGGCGGTCAGGGCCGCGGCGGTCAGGCGGCGCCCTCTGGAGAAGCTGTTCATCGTGGGTTCCTTTGTTCTGGCATGCGGGTGCCGATGTTCTGGCATGCGGGTGCCGAGGCTGTTCGTGGCATGGCGGAGGCCGAGGCTGTTCCCGGCATGCGGGTGCCGAGGCCAAGGGGGCGCTGGGAGGCGGATACGCCGGACGGTCGGCGGGCGGTTCGAGTGGTCGGCGAGGCAGAGAAGGACGGCGGGCAGGAGTGGGGGCGGGGGAGTCCCGCGGGGCGTGTGGTCAGGGTGCTGTGTCGAGCCCGGCGTCCGCGACGGGCGTGGCCCCCGCGGGTCCGGCGTCCGGGGCTGGTGTGGCCCCTGCGGGCCCGGTGCTGGCCCGCAGGGAGATGGGCGGTGTGAGGAGGTGGTGCCGGGGCGGCGCGTCGGGGTGGTCGAGCCGCTCCACCAGCAGGTCGACGGCGAGCCGGCCCAGCTCGGCCGCGGGTACGTCCGCCGCGGTGAGCTGCGGGGTCACCGTCTCCGCCCAGTGGCCGGCCACGACCCCGGTGACGGAGAAGTCGCGCGGCACGTGGCGGCCGGCCAGGGCCAGCCCCCGGTAGAGGCCGCCCACCGCGGCCTCGTTCAGCGTGACCAGGGCCGTGGTGGCCGGGTCGTCGCGCAGGATCCGTTCCACACAGGCCTGGCCCGAGGCGGCGTCGTCCCCGCAGCAGTACGTCCGGACCGTCAGCCCGCGCTCGGCCGCGGCCTTCGTGAAACCGTCCAGGCCGCGGTGCGCGGACTCGTATCCGGCCCGCAGCAACTGCTCCGGACGGTTGACGAAGGCGACCCGGCGGTGGCCGAGATCCGCGAGGTGGTGGACGCACGCCTCCACCAGCGCGGTGTGGTCCAGGCTCACCCACCAACCGCCTTCGGGACGAGCGGTTCGGCCGATGGTGACGGAGGGGAAGCCCACCGCGGCCAGGTGGTCCACCCGGTCGTCCTCCAGCTTGATCTCCATCAGGATCGCGCCGTCGACCCGCCGCTCCCCCAGCAGCCGCTGGAAGGAACGGTCGCTGTCCACCCCGCTGGGGGACAGCAGCACGTCGTAGTCGTAGACCGCGGCGGCCTCCACCACGCTGCCGATGAAGTCCAGCTGCATCCCCGTGTAGTGGTTCCCGGCCGGCGGGAAGACCAGGCCGAGGGTGCTGGTCCGGCCGTTGGCCAGGGCGCGGGCACTGGCGCTGGGCTGGTAGTCCAGCTCGTCGACGACCTGCTGGATCTTCCGGCGCGTGTCGTCCGACACCGGGCGCTTGCCGCTCAGCGCGTAGGACACGGTGCTCCGCGAGACACCGGCCCGCCGGGCGATCTCACCGATGTTCACGGCGACTCCTTGCTCGAAGATCGAACCGGTTCGACACCTCGGGGGAGGAATCGTCCGCCGGTCGGGACGGGATGGCACGGGATGAGAAGGGGCGACCGGCAGTCGAACCGGTTCGCGTGACAGCGAAAGTAGGAACTGTCCGCTCCCCTGTCAACACCCCGGGCGCACTTCTCCTACCGGACATGTGAGACGGCGAGATCCCCGTGTTCAAGGGATTGCTGGCCGGGTGTCCCGGTGCTAGCTTCGCCGAACCGGTTCGACGCAGCGACCTTCCGGCCCGCCGTGGGCCCGCTGCGCGCTCGCGAGCCGAGGAGCCGCCACACCCGCCACCCCCCGATCCGTGTCCTTCCTCTTGGCGCGCCCGAATCGAGCCGGTACGACGAGCACGCCGACCGAGGAGGGCCGACCGGAACCCGTTACCCGACGATTGAGGAACGCCATCCATGCCATCCGCTGACAGATCCCCGCGGCGCCGGGTCCCGGCCGCCGTGGCACTGACCCTCGGAGCGGGCCTGCTGGCCGCACCGGCCGTCCCCGCGCAGGCGGCCGAAGCGCCCCAGCCCACCGCCCGCTACACCTTCGACCAGGACGACCTCGCCTCCGGCAGGATCACCGACAGTTCCGGCAACGGCCTGACGGCGAGCCTGGTGAACGCCTCCACCGCCCAGTCCGTCGAGGGCACGGGCGGCGGCAAGGCGCTCGCTCTGCCCGGCGGCGCGCCCGACTCCAAGGGCGCGTACGTCCGCCTCCCCCGGGAAATCCTCAGCGACGCCACCGACCTGACGGTCTCCGCCCGCGTGAAGTGGAGCGACGACAAGTCCGCCTGGCAGCGGATCTTCGACCTGGGCACCAACAACACCAAGTACCTCTTCACCACCCCGTCCAACGGCAGCGTGCTGCGCACGGCCGTGACCACCAACGGCGGCGGCGCGGAGGCACAGGTCAGCGGCTACGCGGCGCTCCCCGCGGACGGATGGCGGACCGTCACCGTCACCCTCGACAGCTCCGCCCGCCGGGTCACCACCTACCTCGACGGCGTGGCGGTCTCCTCCGCCGCGACCGACGTCAAGGCCAAGGAGCTCCTGGACAGTTCGGCCACGGCCGCCGGCTACATCGGCAAGTCCTTCTGGCCGGACCCGCTGCTCAAGGGCGCGATCGACGACTTCACCGTGTGGCACGCGGCGCTCAGCCCCGAGCAGGTGGCCGGTACGGTCGCAGCCGTGCCCACGCTTCAGGAGCTGTCCAAGACGTCCTTCGAGGCCCGCACCACGACCGGCACCGCCCCGTCCCTCCCCGCCGCCGTCCGCTCCGCCTACTCCGACGGCTACGACCGTGACACCCCGGTCACCTGGGACGCCGTACCGGCCGACAAGTACGCCCAGCCGGGGACGTTCACGGTCGCCGGCACCGCGGCCGGACGCGCGGTGAAGGCCACCGTCACCGTGGTCCGCGAGGGGCAGCTCACCGTCGACCTCGGCTCGGACACCGGCACGTTCCACGGCGGCGCCTCCGGCACCCTCTACGGCGTGTACGGACCGGACGTCCCCACCAACAACCTCATCGAGGGCATGGGCCTGCGCACGGTCTCCACCAAGGCCCAGGACGGGCCGCAGCACCCCGGTGCCGACGCGCTCGAGATCGTCAAGCCGCTGGCGGACTCCACCAACGGTGACGTGTACATCTACATGACCGACATCCACCGCGGCTTCCCGTACCAGTGGCCGGGCGACACTCCCGAGGAGAAGCTCAAGCTCTACCGGGAGAAGGTCGCGGGGCAGGTCGACCAGGTCCTGAAGCTGCCGAAGGAGTACCAGGACAACATCGTCTTCGTGCCGTTCAACGAGCCCGAGGGCAACATGTTCGGCACCGGCGAGTGGAGCTACAACAAGGTCAGCTGGCTCAACGACCCGGACGACTACTTCGCCGCCTGGGACGACTTCTACAAGCTCATCAAGAGCAAGATGCCCGAGGCCCGCATCGCCGGCCCCAACACCAGCATCCTCTACGACCAGGTGAAGGGCTTCCTCACGCACGCCCAGGCCGCCGGCACCCTCCCGGACGTCATCACCTGGCACGAGCTGAGCCACCCGGAGGCGGTGCGCGACAGCGTCGCCAAGTACCGGGCCTGGGAGAAGGACCTGTTCAAGGGCACCGACCGCGAGGGCACTCAGCTCCCCATCAACATCAACGAGTACGCCTTCAACTACCACACCTCCGTCCCCGGCCAGATGATCCAGTGGGTGTCCGCGATCGAGGAGTCCAAGGTCGACGCCGACATCGCGTACTGGAACATCGACGGCAACCTCTCCGACTCCGCGGTGCAGTCCAACCGCGGCAACGGCCAGTGGTGGCTGCTGAACTCGTACGCCTCGATGAGCGGGCACACGGTGAAGGTGACCCCGCCGTTCCCGGGCGAGAACTACACCATGCAGGGCGTCGCCACGCTCGACGAGAAGAAGAAGCAGTCCCGGCTGATCTTCGGCGGCTCCACCGGCAAGGGCCACATCACCTTCGACAACGTCCCGAAGAAGCTCTTCGGCGACCGGGTGCACGCCTGGGTGAAGGAGATCGAGTGGAGCGGGCAGGTGGGCGACAACTCCGGCCCGAAGCTGCTCTCGGAGCAGACCCTGAAGGTCGGTGACGACGGCAAGGTCGTCGTCGACTTCGGCGACGGCGCGCTGCCGAAGCTGAAGGAGTCCTCGTCCTACGAGATCGTCCTCAGCCCGGCCGGCCAGGCGAAGGGCACGCAGTCCCCGCCCGTGCGCTGGAACGCCTCGTACGAGGCGGAGGACGCGGCCCACACCGGTTCCGGCTACTCCAAGAACGGCCCGGAGGGCTCGCCCCGCGACGTGTCGAAGTTCTACACCTCCGGCGGCTACGACGTGGGCGGCCTGCGCACCGGCTCGGACGTCACGCTCGACTTCACCGTGGACGTGCCCGAGGACGGCACCTACGACCTGAGCGTCTTCGCCAACTCCCTCAACACCTTCGACAGGGTGAAGGAGCAGGGCCCGACCAACGTCTTCCTGCGGGTGGACGGCAAGGCGGACAGCGAGCAGGAGATGTACCTGCCGCTGGGCTACAAGTGGGTGGTGTGGGACCACGCCGACACCAAGGTGAAGCTCACCAAGGGCAAGCACACCCTGACGCTCGCCGCGAAGAGCGCCGACGGCAAGGGCGCCACCAAGGGCGACGCCATCGTCGACCGCCTGACCCTCTCCCTCCCGGAGACTTCGGCCGGCACCCAGGTGTACGAGGGTGAACTGGCCTGGCTGGGAGGCGGGGCGCGTCCCGTCTACGACCTGCCGAAGCGGGCGGCCACCGGGTCGGGCGCGGCCCGACTCGCCAAGGGCCAGACCGCTACGTTCTGGGTCTATTCTCCCGCCGACCGCGAGGCCACCCTCAAGGTCGACACCCTCGGCGGCGCGAACGCCCGGCTCTCCGTCAACGACCACGACGTCATGCGCCTGGCCAAGGGCAGGAACAGCCTGGCGGTGTCCCTCTCCGGCGGCGTCAACAAGCTGACCGTGACCGGAGGTTCGGCCACGACCCTGGTCGACCGTCTGACGGTCACGCCGAGCGAGGGCGAGCTGCCGGCGCGCACGTACGAGGCGGGCGACGCCAAGCTCGCGGGCTCGGCCACCCTGGCCCCGCTCTCGCTGGCCACCGACGGCACGGCGATCACCGGCATCGGCGGTGACCCCGGCAACGGCAACACCGCGACCTTCACCGTCGACGCCGACCGGGCCGGCCTGTACGCGGTGCGCGTCCGCTACTCCAACCCCGAGCAGGCCGAAGCCACCCACTACAACCCGGACCCGCTCGCCCGTCACGCCGACATCAGCGTCAACGGCGGCGAGTCGCGGCGGGTCGGCTTCCCGCACAGCTTCCACGAGAACAACTTCTGGGAGCTGACCGTCCCGCTCCAGCTGAAGAAGGGGAAGAACACTATCGGTTTCCGCTCCGAGGAACTGCCGAACTTCGACGGCACCACGTATGCCTCGGACACCTTCCCCGGGGTGCTGCTCCGCTCCCGTTACGCGCCGCTGATCGACCGGATCACCGTCGCGCCGTACGCGCGGTAGACCGAGGTGTGAGAGGCCGGTCCTGAGGGGGACCCGCTGAACAGGCCGGGTCGGTGACACTCCCCCGGGGGGCCGCCCCGGCCAGGTTCCCCCAGTTCAGAATGTGTGCTGGGGGAACCGCCGTGCCACCCCGCTGTGATCCTCCCTCGGGACGGCCCCTTGCCTCCTCTATCGAGTTTCGATAGATTTCCATCGTAGCTCGATCGGAGGAGGGGTGATGGGGAAGTTGGCCGTGCTCGCGTTGCGTGTGGTGCTCGTGGTGCTGCTCGCCGGGTCGTTGTTCGTGCAGGGGGTGATGGTCCCGCTGCTGGCCATCGACATGAACGGGCTCAAGCCCGAATACGCGTACCTGCGCACCCCGATCCTCGTGATCTTGGTGCTGGGTGTCGTGACCGCCCAGGTCGTCGTGGTCTGTGTGTGGCGGCTGGTGACGATGGTGCGCCGCGGGACGGTGTTCTCCACGGCCGCCTTCCGGTACGTGCACATCGTGATCGGCGCCTTCGTGGCGGCCGCCCTGCTGGTCTTCGCGCTCGCGGTCGTTCTCGCGCCGGGCGAGGCCGTCGCTCCCGGGGTGGTGCTGCTGCTGTGCGGGGTCGTCGTGGCCGTGCTGGGTGTCGCGCTGGTCGTGCTCGTGCTGCGGATGCTGCTCGCACAGGCCGTCGCACGGGACATCGAAGCGGCTCAGATGCAGGCCGAGCTGGAAGAGGTCATCTGATGCCGATCGCCGTCGACATCGACGTGATGCTGGCCAAGCGGAAGATGTCCGTGGGTGAACTCGCGGAACGCGTCGGCATCACCCCCGCCAACCTCGCGGTCCTCAAGAACGGCCGCGCCAAGGCGGTCCGCTTCTCGACCCTCGCCGCCCTCTGCGAGGTCCTCGAGTGCCAGCCCGGGGACCTGCTGCGCTGGGAGGCGGACGGGGCCGCCGACCGGACAATGTCCTGATGGAGAACATCAGCATCCGCCCGGCTCGGTCCGGCGAACTGGCGGCCGTGGCGGCACTTCGCTGGCAGTGGCTCGTCGAGAACGGCGGCGAGGCCCTGTGCGAACGCGAGGAATTCGTACGGCACTTCGTCGACTGGGCCCGGGACAACGCCGGTTCGCATCGGTGCGTGGTGGTCGTGCGTGACGACGACGTGGTCATCGGTATGGCCTGGCTGGCGGTGGTGCAGCGGGTGCCCACGCCGCGGGCGCCGCGGCGGGCCTCCGGCGACCTCCAGTGTGTGTACGTCGTACCGGAGGCACGCGACGGCGGGCTGGGCGGGCGGCTCATCCGGGCGGTTGTGGACGAGGCCCGGGAGCTCGGGCTGGAGCGGGTGACCGTGCATTCGAGCCCGCGGGCGATTCCCGCGTACGCGCGGTGCGGTTTCCAGGAGTCGCCCCGGCTGCTGCAGGCTCGGGTCGCGGGCGCGTGAGCCGTATGATCATGACGCCAGGTGGAGGATCTGCGGAAGAACGGGGCGGGGCTGTGCGGTGCTGCTGGATCCGGACGGGCCGCTGAGGCGTCTACGACGGTATGGATCTGGAGAAGTCGGCCCGCGAGGGCTCCGAGACGCGAGTCGATCTGCGGAAACGCGTGCCCCGACCGTCCGCGCCGCCGGTGCGTGAGGCGGCGCCCGAGGGGTGTCTCGCCGTCGCGATCCGGATTCCCGTGCGGATCGTCGTGCTCGTGCTGGTCGTCCCCGTGCGGATGGTGTGGGACGCGTTCGTCGTCGCCGGGCGGTTCCTGAACGACGTGCTGCTGCGGCCGCTGGGCCGGGCGCTGCTGTGGCTCGGGCGGGCGGTGTTCGTCTGGCCGTTCGTGGGGCTGTGGCGGTATGTCGTGGTGCCGGTGGCCAAGGCGCTCGGGTGGCTCGGGAACGTGCTCCTCGTCGTGCCTCTGGTGTGGCTCTACCGGTACGTGCTGACGCCGGTGGGACACGCGATCGCGTGGGTCGCCACAGGGGTCGCCAGGGGTGTCGGCGCCCTGCTCGGCTGGGTGTACGCGTACCTGCTCACGCCGGTCGGGCGTGCCGTGATGTGGGTGCTGAAGGGGCTCGGCGCCGTGCTCGCCGCGGTCGGGGTCGGCGTGTACACGGTCGTGGCGTGGCTCGCCCGCTACCTGGTCGTCGTACCCGCAGTGTGGCTGTACACGTGGGTGCTCGCTCCCGTCGGGCGGGCGATCGTCTGGTGCGGCAAGGGGCTCATGTGGCTCGTGACCACGATCGTCACCGGCATCGGGACGGCCCTGTACTGGATCGCCCGGATCCTGCTCGTCCTGCCCGCGCTCGCCCTGTGGCGCTGGGTCCTCGCCCCGGTCGGACGGGTCCTGGCCGTCATCGGACGCGAGGTCCTGGACGCCCTCGGCCACGCCTGGCGCGTCGCCGGGCACATCTCGCTCGCCGTCGGGCGGTTCCTCGCGACGCTCTTCCGGTGGATCTTCGTCGAGCCGGTGCGGTGGCTGTACCGGAGCGTGCTGACGCCCGTCGGGCACGTCGTGCGGGACGCCGTCCTGCGGCCCGCCGCCGAGGCCGCCCGCAGTGTGGGACGGGCCACGCGGCAGGCGCTGGCCTCCGCACGGGAGTCCGTGCGTCAGGCGCGCGCCGACTTCCGGCGGATGCTCTTCGGCGAGCCGGCGCGGCCGCAGCCGGCCGACCTCGGGGAACCTTCCGGGCGCGAGGCACGTACTCTTGGTAGCAGTACGACCGCTCTCACGAAGGACTGAACGACACTGGGCAAGCGACAGCCCGAAGGCCCGCCGCCCGCACCCGCGGTGCAGCGCATCCGACTGCGTTACACCAAGCGCGGCCGCCTCCGGTTCACCAGCCACCGTGACTTCCAGCGCGCCTTCGAGCGTGCGTTGCGCCGTGCCGAGGTGCCGATGGCCTACTCGGCGGGTTTCACACCGCACCCGAAGGTGTCGTACGCCAATGCCGCACCCACCGGCACGGGCAGTGAGGCGGAGTACCTGGAGATCGCGCTCACCGCGCTCCGCGACCCGGAGCAGCTCAGGGCCCTTCTCGACGAGTCGATGCCCGCCGGGCTCGACATCGTCGAGGCGGTCGAGGCCCGTACCTCGGGCCTTGCCGACCGGCTGACGGCTTCCGTGTGGGAGCTGCGACTGGACGGCGTGTCGCAGGAGGACGCCCGCCGAGCGGTGGACGCCTTCAACGCGGCCGAGACCGTCGAGGTCCAGCGCCTCATGAAGAACGGCGTCCGTACCTTCGACGCCCGCTCCGCCGTCGTGAGCCTGGAGATCCGCGACCTCGCAGAAACGCAGAGTTCGCAGGCTGATAGGCCGACCGACCAGCCCTGTGCGATACTGCGGCTGGTTGTTCGGCACGTGACGCCTGCCGTACGACCCGACGACGTCCTGTCCGGTCTCCGCGCCGTGGCCGACCTGGCGCCGCCGGTCCCCGCAGCGGTGACCAGGCTGGCGCAGGGGCTGTTCGATGAAGAGACCGGCACGGTGACCGACCCGCTCGCGCCCGACCGCGAGGCAGCGGAGGCCCCCTCAACGGCCGAACCGACTGCCGCCGCGACGGCGTCGGCGTAAGGAAGGTTCCGCGTAGGGACGGACGTCGTAGCGCCGCCCTCGGACTCGGGAGCCACCTGGGTCGGGCAGCGTACCGACCAGAAGACTTTCGCCAGGCCGTACGCATTCGGCGTACGGAACCGGCGAGACAGGACACAGAGAGCTCCCGTGCGGCGCCCGCGCCCCGGACGGCGGCGACGCGCACAGCGCGAGCCGCGGACGTCACCGGCACAGCCGGACCAGGCGCGGCGCCCGGGAGCCTGACGGGAGAAAAGCCCGCATGCTCGGACCGACCGAACCCACAGAGTCCGCCACGGACTCCGAACAGAACACCCCCAGCGACACCCTGCCGCCCCGCCGGCGGCGCCGTGCCGCGTCCCGGCCGGCGGGTCCGCCCGTCGGCCCCTCCTCCGACGCTCCGGTGGAGACCGTCACGCCGGCCATACCGGCCGCGGAGCCCGAGGACCTCGCGGCCGACGCCGTAGAGGCCGGCGAGGCCGAGGAGGCCGCCGCCGAAGAGACGGCCGCGGCGGCGCAGGAGACTGCCGAGGCTGCCGAGAGCGCCGAGGAGACCGCGCCTGCCGCTCCCAAGCGGCGCCGTGTGGTCCGCCGTGCTGCCGCGCCCGCCGGGGCTCCGGCGTCCGCCGAGGCCGCCGAGACCGTGGTGCCGGTGACCGCCGCCGCTCCGGCCGGCTCCGAGGCGCCGGAGCAGGCCGAGGCCTCCGCCCCCGCCGAGG
>NZ_NGFN01000520.1 GCF_002148965.1 Streptomyces swartbergensis
GGGGATCGCGCGGGGGTGACGGGGAAAGCGGCGGTGAGGTAGGCCTTCTGGGTTGATCACTCCTAGGTGAACAGGTCCTCCGCCGTGGCGGCCGTCAGGGAGCGGTCGAACCAGAGGGTGAGGGTGTCGAGGTCGGTGCAGGAGGTGATGCGGTCGCGGGCGGCCTGAGGGGTGTCGATGCCACGCTTCTCCAGCACACTGAGGATGGACTCGGCTTTCCCTTCGGCTTTCCCTTCGGCCCTGCCCTCCAGGTACGTCTCCTCGAAGAGGGTTCCCCTGCCCGGGAAGTATGTGGCGACCATCTTCTCCAGCTCTCTCCATGTCTCCCGGACCGGAGTGTCCTCCAGCCCGACCTCAAGCCATTCGCACCAGTACTTCGCTGTGGCCTTGTCGAAGGACCGCATCCCTCGGGCCAGCATGCCCAGTATGGCGGCGGCGTTTTCGCTTTCGCTATGCACGATGGCCGAGAACGTGGCCATGGCCGGTTCCCGGGCAACGATGGACTCGTCGGTGATCTCCGGAACGTTGTCGGGGCCCAGCACGAAAGGACGGGTGCTCTGGGTCGTCCAGGTGCCGACGCGGCACTCGAAGGGGCCGGCCGCCCAGGATGCGGTCGGCCCGTTCCTGCAGACCGCGACGAGCAGCACAGGCAGGTCGAACTTCGCGCGCAGGTACGCCACGTAGTACGACCAGCTGGATCCCTTGTCACGGGTCCGGGCGGTCTGGGCCTCGACGGCGATGAGGAAGCTGTCCCCTTCGGACGGCTCGACTTTCAGCACCGTGTCCACACGCCGTTCCAGCGGCTTGAGCTCCGTGGCGTCAGGAGTCAGCGCCTCGATCGTCGCCTTCGCGGGCGGTGGCAGGCCCAGCGCCTCGAAGACGGGAATGAGTACCTCCGGATGGTCCTGGAAGATCCGGTGCGAGGTCTCATGGGTTGATGTGACCATGTGTGCAAGCTAGGCCCATCAGGGGACGGCGTATTCGGCGATCGAGGCTGCGTTCACTCTTTCGAGAGCAGCAAAAACGTTCACCTCGCGACGAACTGCGTCAGGATCGCCTGCACCTCGTAGATGTCGACGCCTTTGGTGAAGGTTTTCTCGATGGGGGTCGGGGTGCCGGAGATCCAGATCTTGAGTTCGGCGTCGAGGTCGAAGGTGCCGGCCGTTTCCACCGCGAAGTGGGTGATGCTGCGGTAGGGGACGGAGTGGTATTCCACCTTCTTGCCGGTGATGCCCTGCTTGTCGATCAGGATCAGGCGGCGGTCGGTGAAGAGGATGGTGTCGCGGATGAGGAGGTACGCGGCGTGGACCTGTTCGCCGTGGCCGAGGAGGCGGGCGTAGTCCTGCTGGGCCGATGCCGGGTCGACGGTGTGTGCGTTGCCGAACAGTGCCATGGGAGCCCCCGGTGTGTGGCGGCGGCCGGGTGGCCGCTCTCACGCGATCTTCGCAAAGCACGGGGCCCGGGAGAAGGTTCTCGTTCTCCCGGGCCCCGAGCTGTAGCGAGCGCGTTACGCCGTCGGCTTCTCCTCCAGGCGCGGGAAGAGGACCGCGCCCTTGGTGACCGTCGTGCCGGCGGGGAGCAGGCCCCACTCGCCGGCCTCGCCGATCCTCTGGTCCGCGAGGGCGCCGAGGGAGGCCCCCGCGCCGAGCGAGTCCCAGAGCTTCTGGGAGGTCTCCGGCATGACCGGGTTGAGGAGCACCGCCACCGCGCGGAGGGACTCCGCGGCCGTGTAGAGGATGGTGGCCAGGCGTGCCTTGCCCTCGTCGGACGTGTCCTTGGCCACCTTCCACGGCTCCTGCTCCGTGATGTAGCCGTTCACCTGCTTGACGAAGTCGAAGATCGCCAGGATGCCGCCCTGGAAGTCCAGGTCCTCGCCGATCCGGCGGTCCGCCTCCCTGACGGCCTTCGCCAGGCCCTCGTGGATCGCCTTCTCCGCCTCGCCGGCCGCCGCGGCCTCCGGCAGCGTGCCGCCGAAGTACTTGCCGACCATGGCCGCGACGCGGGACGCCAGGTTGCCGTAGTCGTTCGCCAGCTCGCTGGTGTAGCGGGCCGAGAAGTCCTCCCAGGAGAAGGAGCCGTCCTGGCCGAAGGCGATCGCGCGCAGGAAGTACCAGCGGTACGCGTCCACGCCGAAGTGCGAGGTCAGGTCCTGCGGCTTGATACCCGTCAGGTTCGACTTCGACATCTTCTCGCCGCCGACCATCAGCCAGCCGTTGGCCGCGATCTTGCCGGGGAGGGGGAGTCCTTGTGCCATCAGCATCGCGGGCCAGATCACCGCGTGGAAGCGGAGGATGTCCTTGCCGACCAGGTGGACGTCGGCCGGGAAGGTCTCCTCGAACTTGGCCTGGTTCTCGTTGTAACCGACCGCCGTGGCGTAGTTCAGCAGCGCGTCGACCCACACGTAGATCACGTGCTTGTCGTCCCACGGGATCGGGATGCCCCAGTCGAACGTGGAACGGGAGATGGAGAGGTCCTGGAGGCCCTGCCGTACGAAGTTCAGTACCTCGTTGCGCGCGGACTCGGGCTGGATGAAGCCGGGGTTCGCCTCGTAGTGGGCGAGGAGCTTGTCGCCGTACTCGCTCAGCTTGAAGAAGTAGTTCTCCTCGCTGAGGATCTCCACGGGCTTCTTGTGGATCGTGCAGAGCTTCTGGCCCGCGTACTCGCCCTCGCCGTCGAGGAGCTCGCCGGGGAGCTTGTACTCCTCGCAGCCGACGCAGTACGGGCCCTCGTAGCCGCCCTTGTAGATCTCGCCCTTGTCGTACAGGTCCTGGACGAACTCCTGGACGCGGTCCGTGTGCCGCTTCTGCGTGGTGCGGATGAAGTCGTCGTTCGCGATCTCCAGGTGTTCCCAGAGAGGCTTCCACGCTTCGGTGACGAGTTTGTCGGCCCACGCCTGGGGGGTGACCCCGTTGGCTTCGGCCGTGCGCATGATCTTCTGACCGTGCTCGTCCGTGCCGGTGAGGTACCACACCTTCTCGCCGCGCTGGCGGTGCCAGCGGGTGAGCACGTCGCCTGCGACGGTCGTGTAGGCGTGGCCCAGGTGAGGAGCGTCGTTGACGTAGTAGATGGGGGTCGAGACGTAGTACGCCTTCGCCCCCTGCTTCTCGGATCCAGTGGCCGCCATGGTCGAAATCCTACTGGTCCGCTGAAGATCGACTCACATGCGTTTCGGGGGGTGGACGTGGACAGGGGCTCTGTCCTGTCCACCCYCCGGGGTTCTGTGGGTGGGGCGGGTGCTACGGGCGCCAGTTCGCCAGTACGCCCTCGTAGAGCTCCTTGTCCGTGAGCTCGCGGGGGGTTTCGCCGGCGAGGAAGTGGGACGTGTTGGGGGTCTTGAGCTTGCGGAGGTAGTCGAAGGCCTTGTTCTCCGGGTCGCCGAAGGCGACGAAGGAGAAGAAGACGGCGGGATGGGTCTTGGCGGCCTCGGTGAGGGACTGGGTGGCGGGGGTCTTGGCGTCGGGGGCGCCGTCCGTCTGGAAGATCACCAGGGCCGTGGTGCCGGGGGCTGCTTCCTTGCCGTGGTGGGCGAGGACCGCTTCGACGGCTGCGTGGTAGCTGGTGCGGCCCATGCGGCCGAGGCCGGCGTGCAGGTCGTCGATCTTGTTCTCGTGGTCGGTGAGGGTGATCTCGCCGGTGCCGTCGAGTTCGGTGGAGAAGAAGAAGACCGGGACGGTGGCCTCGGGGTCGAGGTGGGCGGCGAGGGCGAGGGTCTGTTCGGCGAGGGCCTGGGCGGAGCCGTCCTTGTAGTACGGGCGCATGGAGGCGGAGCGGTCGAGGACGAGGTAGACCTTGGCCCGGGTGCCGGTGAGGTTGTGCTGCTTGAGGGTGGCGGTGGCGGCCTTGTAGGCGGTGGTGAGGCTGGGGGCGTGGGTCTTGACGCGGGTGAGGGG
>NZ_NGFN01000521.1 GCF_002148965.1 Streptomyces swartbergensis
GACCCCGCCCGGGAACCGGCCGGGAGCGGGCGGGGACTGCTGGAGACGGTGGGTGCGGAGGCCGGGCGCGCGGGCGGCTTGAACGGGACCCTGGGCGCGAAAGCCGGGGAACCGGCCGAGAGCGGGCGGGGTCTGCTGGAGACGGTGAGCGCGGGATCCGGGCGCGTGGGTGGCCTGGCCGGGATCGTGGGTGGTCTGCCCGCGAGTGGGGGCGAGCCGCCCGAGGCGGTGGACGCGTCGCCCGTGGGCGGCCTGGGCGGGGCTGGGAGCGCCTTGCCGGAACCCCTGGGTTCCCCGCCCGGCATGGGCGCGCTGCCCGAGGCCGTGGGCGCGGCGCCCGTCGCCGTGGGGGCGCTGCACAAGGCGCATGTGCTGGGTGTCGGGGCTGGTGACCTCCGCAGAGCCGGCCCGGTGCCCTCAGCGGACGTGCCCGCTGTTGCCGTCGCCGACGAACCCGAGGTCGACCCGGACGTCACGTACGAGAGCGGGGAACCGTCGGTGTCCTCCGAGGAACGCCCGCTCTCCTACGCGGCCTTCTACGGCATCCCGTACGTGGCGATGCCCACGGTGGCCCGGCACCGCAGGCGCATCAGATCCTGACGCCGCCGGCCCTGAGGTACGCGATGGGGTCGACGTCCGTGCCGAACCCGGGCCCCGTCCGCACCTCGAAGTGCAGATGCGGGCCCGAGCTGTTTCCGGTGGAGCCGGAGCGTCCTATGCGCTGGCCCGCGCTCACCGTCTGGCCGTCCCGCACGGAGATCGCCGACAGGTGGGCGTATTGGCTGTAGCGGCCGTCACCGTGCCGGATCACGACCTGGTAGCCGTACGAGCCGCCCCACCCCGCGCTGACGACACTGCCCGAGGCGACCGACTTGACGGACGTGCCCGTGGGCACGGGGAAGTCGACGCCGGTGTGGTAGCCCTTCGACCAGGACGAGCCCGCCTTGCGGTAGGGCGTCCCCAAGGATGCGCTGACGGGGGCGACCAGGCCCTGCCGGGTGGCCGTGGACCGCGCGGCGCGCTCCTTGCTCTCGTCCTTGGACCGCTCCTTGGACCGCTCCTTGGACCGCTCCTTGGCACGCTCCTCGGCGCGGTCCGGGGACGGCTTCTTCGACGACGGCTTCTGCGATGACGGTTTCTTCGTCGACGGCTTGGCCGACGGGGCCCGCTCGGGCGCGGGACGCGTCTTCGTGACGCCCTCGCCGCTCAGCGCGAGCCGCTGGCCCGGCACTATCAGATCCGGATCGCTCCCTATGGCCGAGCGGTTGGCGGCGTACAGACCTCGCCAGCCGCCCCGTACCTCCCGCTCCTGAGCGATGCCGGAGAGCGTGTCGCCCCGCACCACCGTGTACATCTCGGCGCTGCCCGCCCGGGACTGCGGCGTGGACTGCGGCCGCACATCCTCGATGGAGGTCCTGGGCCTCTGCTTCCGGTCTGCCTTCTCGTCCTGCCTCGTGCTCTCGCCGCCCGGCCGGATGTCGGGCTCGGCTCCGCCCCGGGTCAGTCCGGCCGTCGGCCAGGCGCCCGGGCCCTGCCCGTCGAGCACCTTCTCGGCGACGGCGATCTGCTGGTCCTTGGTGGCCAGGTCCGCGCGCGCCGCGTAGGCCCGGCCGCCGTACGCCTCCCAGGTGGACTGGGTGAACTGGAGTCCGCCGTAGAAGCCGTTGCCGGTGTTGATGTTCCAGTCGTTGCTCGACTCGCAGGCGGCGACCTTGTTCCAGGTGTCCACGTCCGCCGCCTGGGCGGTGCCGGCGCCCATGAACGGGAGCGCCATGCCCGCGCCGCCCGCCGTGACGGTGAGTGAGGCGCGGTTGATCCTGTTCGGCTGATACCGGCGATGCCGGCCGCGTACGGCCATCGAGAGCCCCCCTAGACATGCGTCAGGAGGGGCAAAAGTAAGCGCTGCGAACCGGCCAGGACAAGGCGGCTATCAGCCGCCCGGTTGCCCAAATGGCCGGGATGAGGCCCCTGTTGCGCGACGTGCGCCACGGCGGTGCACCGCGTACGGCACCCGGTGCGCGTGTGCGGCGCACGCGGGGACGCGTACGTCGGGTGAGTGCGACGGGGGCTCTTGTGCGTATCTGCCTGCGCGACGTCGTACGACCCGCGCGCGCGGACGGAGTAGCGGCACGTCAGGATGGTCGACGGGGCATGCTGGTGGACAGCACCCGCAGCACCGACACCGAGGTCTTTAGGAGCCAACCGAATGAGCAGTACAGCGCAGATCGGCGTCACGGGTCTCGCGGTCATGGGCCGCAACCTCGCCCGCAACTTCGCCCGCAACGGCTACACGGTGGCGGTGCACAACCGGACCCCCGCGCGCACGCGCGCCCTGGTCGAGGAGTTCGGCGGTGAGGGGGAGTTCGTCGCGTGCGAGAGCGCCAAGGAGTTCGTGGCCGCGCTGGAGCGGCCGCGGCGGCTGGTCGTGATGGTGAAGGCCGGTGAGCCGACGGACGCTGTGATCCAGGAGTTCGCGCCGCTGCTGGAGCCCGGCGACATGATCATCGACGGCGGCAACGCGCACTTCGCGGACACCCGGCGCCGGGAGCGCGACCTGCGCGAGCAGGGCATCCACTTCGTCGGCATGGGCGTGTCCGGCGGCGAGGAGGGCGCGCTCAACGGACCGAGCATCATGCCGGGCGGCCCGAAGGAGTCGTACGACTCGCTGGGCCCGATGCTGGAGAAGATCTCGGCGAAGGCCGCCGACGGTTCGCCGTGCGTCTCGCACGTCGGTCCGGACGGTGCCGGGCACTTCGTGAAGATGGTGCACAACGGCATCGAGTACGCGGACATGCAGCTCATCGGCGAGGCGTACCAGCTGCTGCGCGACGTCGCCGGGTACTCGCCCGCCCAGATCGCGGAGATCTTCCGCACCTGGAACCAGGGCCGCCTCGACTCGTACCTGATCGAGATCACGGCCGAGGTGCTGTCGCACGTGGACGCGGAGACGGGCAAGCCGTTCGTTGACATGGTGGTGGACCAGGCCGAGCAGAAGGGCACCGGCCGCTGGACCGTGCAGATCGCGCTCGACCTGGGTGTGCCGGTGTCCGGCATCGCCGAGGCCGTCTTCGCACGTTCGCTGTCGGGTCACGCGGAGCTGCGGGAGGCCTCGCGCGGGCTGGCCGGACCGAAGGCGCAGCCGATGGGTGAGGCGGAGGCCCGGGCCTTCGCCGACCGGGTGGAGCAGGCGCTGTACGCGTCGAAGATCGTGTCGTACACGCAGGGCTTCCACGAGATCGACGCGGCCCGCGGCGAGTACGGCTGGGACATCGACCTCGGTGCGGTGTCCGCGCTGTGGCGGGGCGGTTGCATCATCCGCGCGGCCTTCCTGGACCGGATCCGGGCGGCCTACGACGCCCGGCCGGATCTGCCGAGCCTGCTGTCGGACGCGACGTTCGCGCAGGAGATCGGAGATGCCCAGGACGACTGGCGCGAGGTGCTGGTCGCCGCGACCCGCCAGGGCGTGCCGACGCCTGGTTTCGCCGCGGCGCTCGCCTACTACGACGCCCTGCGCGCGGAGCGGCTGCCGGCGGCGCTGACGCAGGGGCAGCGGGACTACTTCGGTGCGCACACCTACCGCAGGGTGGACCGGGACGGGTCGTTCCACACGCTGTGGGGTGGGGACCGGTCGGAGGTCTCCGCGTAAGCGCTCCGCGCTGAGAACCGGTATGAGAACGGGGCCGGTGGACGGCTGCTTCGGCTGTCCACCGGCCCCGTTCTCATGCCCGTTTTGATGCGGGTTCTCATGCTGCCGTTCAGGACAGCGGCGGGCCCGGCTCGGGGTTCGGTACGGGCTCCGGTCCCGGCGGGATCGGGGACGGATCGGGTCCCGGCACCGGGTCGGGGCCCGGGGGTGGTGGCGGGAC
>NZ_NGFN01000522.1 GCF_002148965.1 Streptomyces swartbergensis
AGCAACCCCGCCTCCGGGGGAGTCGCCGCGCACAGCTCGCGCCCCTCGAACGGCGGCGGCGGATCTGTCCCCTCCGCCGCACCCGCACCCCGTTCGAGCAGCCCCGTCAACACTCCCCACGCCAGCAGCACGCGCAACAGCAGTACCAATCGCACGGGAGGTGAAGGGCGTTGACAACCGAGTCCCACGTGTCCCATCCGGTCACGCCCCGCCGGACATATCTGATCGGCCGCGCCCGGCCGAACGCGATCATCGGCCGCAACCGCGAGACCGGCGAGATCGCCCTGATCGTCGTGGGCGCGTTCCTCGGCATGATGTGCGGGCTCCTCGTCCCCGTGCTGTCCCTGCGCATCGTGCTGCTCGCCGGGTTCCCGATGCTGGCGCTGGCCGCCGTGTACGTGCCGTACAAGCACCGCACCTTCTACAAGTGGTTCGAGATCAACCGCAGCTACAAGCGGACCCTGAAGCAGGGAGCCACCTACCGCTCCTCCGTCATCGAGGCCGGGACGCGGCTCGACGGGCGGGAGGTCGAAGTCGGACCGCCCCCGGGCATCGGCCGGATCACCTGGCTCTCCGCCCCCTTCGGCCCCGACGAGATCGCCGTCCTGCTGCACGCCGACCGCAAGACCGTCACCGCCGCCATCGAGATCGAGGGCCCCGGCGTCGGCCTGCGCGACTCCGAGGACCAGGAGGCCCTCGTCGACCGCTTCGGCACGCTGCTCAAGCACGTGGCCAACGGCGACGGCTTCGTCACCCGCATCCAGATGCTCGCCCGCACCCTCCCCGCCGACCCGGACGCCCACGCCAAGGACGTCTCCGTGCGCGGGGACGACAAGGCACCGGCCTGGCTCCAGCAGTCCTACGAGCAGCTGCAGTCGATGGTGTCCACCAGCAGCGAGCAGCACCGCGCCTACCTCGTCGCCTGCATGCACTACACCCGCGACCTCGCCGCCGAGGCCAACGCCATGGCCCGGGCCGCCCGCGCCCACGGCGGCAAGGCCGACCGGGACGCCGGTCTCGCCGTCGTCATGGCCCGCGAGCTCACCGACATCTGCTCGCGCCTCCAGGAGGCCGACATCCGCGTACGGCAGCCGCTCGGCCAGAGCAGACTGTCCTCGCTGATCCACTCCATGTACGACCCGGACCACCCGATCGACCACATCCAGGCGATGACGAAACGCAATGCCTGGCCGGCCGAGCTGGACGCCATGGAACCCACCTACCTCCAGGCCAAGACCCGCGAGTCCTCCACCCGCGCCCCCTGGTGCCACGCCACCGCCTGGGTGAAGGAGTGGCCGATGACCCCCGTCGGCGTCAACTTCCTCGCCCCGCTGCTCGTCCACACCCCGGACGTGATCCGCACGGTCGCCGTCACCATGGACCTCGAACCCACCGAGGTCGCCATCGAGCGCATGCTCACCGAGAAGACCAACGACGAGGCCGAGGCGTCCCGCGCCGCCAAGATGAACCGCACCATCGACCCGCGCGACGTGGCCGCGAACTCCCGGCTCGACCAGCGCGGCGAGGACCTCGCCAGCGGCGCCGCCGGCGTCAACCTCGTCGGCTACATCACCGTCTCCTCCCGCTCCCCCGAGGCCCTCGCCCGCGACAAACGGACGATAAGGGCCTCGGCGGGAAAGTCGTACCTGAAACTGGAGTGGTGCGACCGCGAGCACCACCGCGCCTTCGTGAACACCCTTCCCTTCGCCACCGGCATTCGGAGGTAGGACCTATGCGGGACCCGCTGTCCGTCCTCACCGACGCCTTCACGTCCTTCCTCTTCGGGAAGGTCGAGACGACCCGGCTCCCGGTGCGCACGTCCACGGGCCAGGCCCAGGCGGTCTACCTGCCGACCGCCGCCCCGGGCCTCGGCGACTCCGGAGTCATCATCGGCCGCGAGGTGTACTCCGGAAAGGGCTACATCTACGACCCCTTCCAGCTCTACGGCCAGCAGCTCCCCGCCCCCCACTGGCTGGTCCTCGGCGAGTCCGGCAACGGCAAGTCGGCGCTGGAGAAGACGTACGTCCTGCGCCAGCTCCGCTTCCGCGACCGCCAGGTCGTCGTCCTGGACGCCCAGGGCGAGGACGGGGTGGGCGAATGGAACCTCGTCGCCCAGGAGCTGGGAATAACTCCCATCCGCCTGGACCCGATGGCGGCCCTGGACATGGGTATCCGCCTCAACCCGCTCGACCCGGCGATCACCACCACGGGCCAGCTCGCGCTCCTGAGGACGATCATCGAGGTCGCGATGGGCCACAGCCTCGACGAACGCTCCGGCTTCGCCTTGAAGGTCGCGCACGCCTACGTCAACGAGACCATCGTCGATCGCCAGCCGGTCCTGTCCGACATCGTCGAGCAGCTGCGCCACCCCGAGCCCGAGTCGGCCGAGGCGATGAACGTCGCCATAGACGACGTACGGGCCTGGGGCCTGGACGTGGCGCTGGTCCTGGACCGTCTCGTCGACGGTGACCTGCGCGGCATGTTCGACGGCCCCACCACGGTCGGCATCGACCTGGACGCCCCGCTCATCGTCTTCGACCTGTCCCACATCGACCGCAACTCCATCGCCATGCCCATCCTCATGGCGATCGTCGGCGTGTGGCTGGAGCACACCTGGATCCGCCCCGACCGGAAGAAGCGCATCTTCCTGGTCGAGGAGGCCTGGCACATCATCAACAGCCCCTTCGTGGCCCAGCTGTTCCAGCGCCTGCTGAAGTTCGGACGGCGACTGGGCCTGTCCTTCGTGGCGGTCGTCCACCACCTGTCCGACGTGGTGGACGGCGCGGCGGCGAAGGAAGCGGCGGCGATCCTGAAAATGGCGTCGACGAGAACCATCTACGCCCAGAAGGCGGACGAGGCGAGGGCGACGGGCCGCGTCCTGGGCCTGCCGCGCTGGGCGGTGGAGATCATCCCGACCCTCACCCCCGGCATCGCCGTCTGGGACGTCAACGGCAACGTCCAAGTCGTCAAACACCTGGTCACGGAGACCGAACGCCCACTGGTCTTCACCGACCGCGCGATGACCGAGTCCTCCGCGGACCTCGCCGAGGACGACGCCCTGCACGCCGCCGAACTCGAGGCCGAGGAACGGGCGGCGGCCTTCGCGGAGCACCGCCTGGGCGACTCCGAATCGACGGTGGCATAGGGGGAGGACGCGTGAGACCGGACGACGGCCGCGGCCGGCACGACACCCAGGGAGGCATCCCCGACGGCCTGCTGGTCGGCATACTCGCGTTCCTCCTCGGCATGACCCTGCTGGTGTGGACGGCCACCGGCCTCGCCGCCCTGTTCGCCCACGGCTCCTGGCCGTCCGGCGTCACCTTCACCCGCACGCCCCTGGCCATGCGCGGCCTCATCGCCCAGCCCCACGACATCCCCGGTGCCTGGCCCGGCACACCCTCCGGCGAACTCCCGGGCTACGGCCTGTTCTGGGGCCTGTTCATCGGCCAGCTGATGATCCTGGTCGTCCTGACGGTGTTCGTGATGGGCACGCTGGCCCGCTGGCGGGCGGTCCGGGTGAGGCGCCGGGCGGAGAGGACGGCGACGGCTGGGGAGCAGGCGGGGGACACGTACGGCACCGCCGCACCTACGCCGCACGAGGCCCCGGCACCGGGCCCGGGGCAGTACGGGGTCTCGGCGTCGGCACAGTCGGGGACAGCGGGCACAGGCCAGTACGGCGTACCGGCATCGCCCCAGCCGGCGACGCCTGGCTCGGCGCAGCACGGCGTACCCGCATCGGCACAGCACCTCACACCCGCAGCAGCGCCCCCAGACGTGCCCACGCATGCGCAGCACGGGACTCCGGCCCCGGCGCAGCACGGCGGACCGACACCGCCGCAGCACACCACCCCCGCGGC
>NZ_NGFN01000523.1 GCF_002148965.1 Streptomyces swartbergensis
GGTGGCGGGGTCCCGGTGGACATGACCGGTTCGGGAGGGCCGGCGTGGCGCGGGCTGCTGGCGGCCCCGGGCTGTGGGCGGCCGAGGCCGTGGGCGGCCCCGGGCTGTAGGCAGGAGCCGCATGATGGGCTGGCGCGGGCTGAGGCGGGCCGGGGCTGTGGGCAGGACGGGCCGCATGGCGGGGTAACGCAAGCTGTAGGCGGGCCGGGCTGGAGCAAGCCCCGGCCTTCCGCTGCCGCGCGGGTGGGCCAGCGAGCGGCTCGAGAAATTTCTGCGGCATGAGTGGGAACCGCGGCGGCACGCTCCGCGTTCAATGAGTGATGGCGCGGTGACACAGCGCTACAGCAGATGCCGAAGGGACCGGTCTCGGACCATGAGGGCGGCCCGCTTGTCGGGCAGGTCGACCTCGGCGGAGAACCGGAAGCCGGCGGTCAGGAAGGCGGCGATGGAGGGGGTGTTGCGAATGTCGGGTTCCGCGACGACGCGTGCGCAGAAGGGCCGCCGCACGAGTACGAGATCGGCTACGGATCGAAGCAGCAGACCGCCGAGACCACGTCCTCGGTCGGCGACAGCGCCCACCAGGAGGTGGAGCCCCGTGTCATGAGGCCGGGCCGGGTAGTGGCGGGCCAGCGGATCCAGGTCCGCCCGGTAGATCTCCCAGTAGCTCATCGGCGTTCCGTCCAGCACTCCGATGCACGGCACGCTGCGTCCGTCGCCGGCCAACTGGGTCAGCACATGGTCCTCGGTCACGTTCTGGGGTCCGGACAGCCGCCAGAAAGCCGCAACTGCGGGGTCGTTCATCCAGCGGCTGATGAGCGGAAGATCACGTTCGACGCGCACGGGGACGAGCTGGAAGACGCCCACGGGTGTGTCGGTCGGGCCCCAGTCGGCGACACGGTCGAGGAGCTCGTCCTCGGCCGGGACAACGGAGGGGACCGAGGGGACGGAGGCCTCACGGGTCGCGGCGATGGGGACGGAGCGCTGTGCCGTGTCCTGGTCCGGCCGCCGTGTTCCGTGGCTGTCGGACGACTCGTCCGCGATGAGGGCGAGGAGTTTCTCCGGGAGCCGTAGGTCCATGGTGTCCTCGCCATGACCGCTCACACCGGCATCCGCACCCAGGTCCGCGTCGGCTCCCCTGCTGGAGTCCACGTGGGAATCGGCATGGAAGCGGGCGTTGGAGCCGGCACCGGCGGTGACGTCGGCCGTGGCGGGGACAGTGGTACCGGTGTGGGCGGTCGGGTCGGCGGGAGCCACCAAACGCTCCTCTCAGGAAAAGGGGTGAGGCGGGTCCTCAGGGATGAAGGGGGTCGGTTGTGATCAGGAACGGTCAGGGCGATCAGCAGTGCAGGGGGTTGGCGATGGTGACGTAGACGGACTGGGTGTCGACCGGGCCGACGAGTTCGTCGAGGCCGTGGAGCCGGGTCAGCAGGTTGGCCTTGCAGCGCAGTACGGGTGAGTCCAGCAGCCGGGCCGGCAGCGAGGAGCGCAGCCTGGCCGGTCCGGAGGCGACGTTTCCGAGGAAACGGCGGAAGGCGGCGAGCAGCAGCCGCTCGTCGGCCAGCCGCTGGGAGCCGAACGCGCCGATGAGACCGAGGACGTTGTTGACCGCCAGGTAGTAGGCGAACCGCTCGTCGGCGACCTCGTCACGGACGAACGTGTCGCTGCGCTCTCCGATACCGGGCAGCCGGGCGTCGAGGTCCGCGCGCCGGGACTCGCGGAAGTAATAGCCCTGGTTGTCGCGGTAGCGGCCGCCCCTTGGCCACCCGTCGGCGTCCAGCAGAACCAGGGTGTTCTGCTGGTGAGCCTCCAGGGCGATGCCGGCCTCACCGTCCAGCCACAGGACGGGACGCACCACGTGCTCTAGGTAGCGCAGAAACCACTCGGCGGCGACGGCTCCGCGGGGCCGGCCGGTCCGGCGGGCGAGACGCGTGACGACCTCGGCGAGCCGGGACCGTAGGGCCGGACCATGGGCCTCCGGGCGGCCGGGAGCGGCTGCCTGCCGGGCAGGTGGGCGGGGGCGCGGTGAGACGAGTCCGGCGACGCAGGAGACATCGTCCGAGGGGCTGAACGGGTTGTGGCGGATCACCACGTCCAGTCCGGGCAACGGGACGCCGTCGGAACCTCCGGAGCCATCGCATCCGTCGACAGCGATCCAGGCCGGGTCGCGAACGATGTCGAAGCTCGGATGCCCGGCTCGCCACTGCTGTGCGAGTCCGCTGCGGAGCAGGCGGTGGACCTCGACACCGCGGTGGCATTCCTTACGGAGGTTCTCGCGACGGGAGTTGGTGATGCGCAGGCCCAGCGACAGCTTGAGCATCGCGGGAGCACCGGTTCGGTAGACGGTTCGTACGGAGGAGGTGGGTCGCCAGGGAGTGCCGTGGGTGCCGAGGTCACGGAGCAGTCCGCTGTCGAGCAGAGCAGCGGTCTCCGGGCGGTGCCGGATCTCGCGTGCCTGCCAGGGGTGCAGGGGCAGTAAGGCGTAACCGTCCGGCAGCGGCAAGTCGGTCCCGGCCAGGCGCGCGGTGAGTCGGGCCGCGGCGACAGTGCGGCCGCGTTCGGTCCAGGCGGAGTCGGTGGCGAGAACAGAGGGGGCGACAGCCATCCAGCGCAGGGGGAAGGATCCGCGCAACTCGGGCGAGTACAGCCGTGCTTCGGCCTCGGAGAGGCCCTCGCGGCTCTTCGGAGCCGGGTGCAGGGGGTGTCCGAGGACGAGTGACTGCTCCGCGGCCAGGAAGAGGTCGGGGCCGTCGACCGGGTGTTCACGGCGGTCGCTGAGGAAGGAGGTGACGCGGCGGAGGGAGTCGGCAACGCCCGCGACGAGTCCGACGCCGTCGCCGATGCTGCCGCGGTCGCCGTGGCCCGGGCCGTGCCCGTCTGCGGGCGTCTCCCTCGAGAGAAGAGCGGCGATCGTGACGGCGTCGGCCGGTGGGGCGTGGTCGGGAGCGTCGGCCAGACGCGGGAGACCGAAGCGGTGCCAGCCCGTCGGGGACCAGTAACGGACGGGGGCGAGCAGGGCCGTGCCGCTGGCGGGAAGGGGGATGCGGAGGATGCCGTCGGCGGGAGCGGTCTGGTTGGTCTCGCGCACCCAGCAGCGGAGCAGCGTCTCCACGGCTGCTGCCTGAGCGACGGTGTACGGGTCGGGATGCTCCAGGAGGTCGGCGGTGACTCCGCCGTCCCTCACCTCGCCGTCCCTCACCTCACCCTCCCTCACCTCGCCGCCCCGCACCTCGCCGCCCCGCACCTCGGCGAGCTGCGCCGCCTGAGGCCTCTGACACGGCACCGCCGGAACCACCGGGTTCACCGACACCCCCGAGGCCGGGACGTCAGCAGAGCCTCGTCCCGGCGTCGTGGCGTGGTCGTCGGGCTCGGAGATGGCGTTCAAGACAGGTACCTCGTCGGGTGGTTCCGGACGTGCGATCAGGGCCTGCGAGCGGGGGTCCTGCACAGACTCGCGGCGTGAAAACTCACGGTGTGGAGGCTCATGGCATGAGCTCTCACGGCGTCAAGGCTCACGGTGTGAACGGCGCTGCTGCCCCGCCCACGTCGCACCGAGCCGCCGCCCGGACGGCGTCGGCCAGGCGCTCCTGCACGGCGACCGCCTGTTCGTCGGTGATCGTCAGGGGCGGCAGCAGCCGGACGACGCTGGAGTGACGGCCGCCGAGTCCGACGATGAGGCCACGCCGCAGGCACTCCCGCTGGACGGCGGCCGCCAGTTCGGGAGCGGCGGGGAGAGGCGTCCCCGCCGCCTCAGCCACCCGCCGGGCTGTCCGGGTCTCCCCCTCCGGATCCACGAACTCCATCCCGATCATCAACC
>NZ_NGFN01000524.1 GCF_002148965.1 Streptomyces swartbergensis
CCCCAGACCCTGATCGACGAGGTGTGGACGGACGACCCACCCCAGGACGCCCCCGCCGCGCTCCAGGCCCTCATCGGCCGCCTCCGCCGCGCACTCGGCAAGGACGCCGTGACATCGGACACCGGCGGCTACCGCCTCACGGCCACGCCCGACGACATCGACCTCTTCGTCTTCGAACGGCTCGTCCAGCAAGGCACCGACGCCCTCGCCGCCGACGCCCCCGCCCTGGCGGAACGGCATCTCGACGACGCCCTCGCCCTCTGGCGCGGCCCCGCCCTCGCCGACCTCCCCGACCGCACCGCCGCCGCCCGCCCGGAGGCCACGCGCCTGGAGGCGACCCGGGCCCGAGCCGAGGCCCGCCTGCGGCTCGGCCGCGCGCCGGACGTCGTACCGGAACTGCGGGAACTGACCGCCGTACACCCGTACGACGAACCGCTGCACGCCCTCCTCATCCGCGCCCTGCGCGACACCGGCCGCCAAGCCGACGCCCTCGCCGCGTACGAGTCCGTCCGCCGCGCCCTCGCGGAGGACCTCGGCACCGACCCCGGCCCCCACCTGCGCGCCCTCCACGCCGACCTGCTCGCGTCGGCCGCGAGGAGCGAGAGACCGACGCCCGCTCCGCCCGAGCGCACCGGGAACATCCGTCCCCGTCTGACCTCCTTCGTCGGCCGGGAACCCGAGATCGACGCCATCCGTTCCGACGTGCACAGGGCCCGGCTCGTCACCCTCACCGGACCGGGCGGCTCCGGCAAGACCCGCCTCGCCGAGGAGGCCGCCGCCGGGCTCCCGCAGGCGTGGCTGGCCGAGCTCGCCCCGCTCGACCGGCCGGAGGCGGTGCCGGGAGCGGTGGTCAGCGCGCTCGGTCTGCGCGAGACGGTGCTGATGACCAGCGAGCTGACGGCCGTGCAGGACGACCCCGTCGCCCTGCTCGTGGAGTACTGCGCCCCGCGCAGCCAACTGCTGATCCTCGACAACTGCGAGCATGTCATCGGCGCCGCCGCCCACCTCGCCGAGACCCTGCTGACCCGCTGCCCGGGGCTCACGATCCTCGCCACCAGTCGTGAACCCCTGGGCGTGCCCGGTGAACTGGTGCGTCCGGTCGAGCCCCTGCGGCCGGACCACGCCCGCCGGCTGTTCACGGAGCGTGCCGCCGCCGTCCGTCCCGACGCGGACGCCGTGCTCCGTGACGAGCGGGCGGTGGCGGAGATCTGCCGCCGCCTGGACGGGCTGCCGCTCGCCATCGAGCTGGCCGCGGCCCGGCTCCGGCTGCTCACACCCCGGCAGATCGCCGACCGGCTCGACGACCGTTTCCGCCTCCTGACCTCGGGGAGTCGTACGGTCCTGCCCCGCCAGCAGACCCTGCGTGCCGTCGTCGACTGGTCCTGGGACCTGCTCGACGAGGCCGAGCGGACGGTGCTGTGCGAGGTGTCCGTGTTCGCGGGCGGCTGGGACATCGCGGCGGCGGAGGCCGTGTGCACCGGGCCCGCCGCCGAGCTGCTCGGAGCGCTCGTCGACAAGTCCCTCGTCGTGGCGACACCCTCCGAGACAGCCGACTCGGACGATTCGGGCCGTCCGAACGGCTCAGAGCGTCCGAACGGCTTAGACCGCCCGAACGGCTTAGACCGCCCGAACGGGTCAGAGCGTCCGAACGGCTCAGACCGTCCGAACGGCTCCGTCGGCATGCGGTACCGGATGCTGGAGACCATCCACGAGTACGCCGTCGAGCGCGTCGCCGAGGTGCCGCCGCTGCGTGCCGCGGCCGAGCGCCGGCACGGGGCGTGGGTGCGTGCGCTCGTCCAGCAGGCCGACCCGCTGCTGCGCTCCGCCGGGCAACTGCCGTGGATCTCCCGCCTGGAGACCGAGCTGGACAACATCCGCGCGGCCCTCGACCGGGCCCTCACAGCCGGCGACGAGCCGGAGGCCGGCGCTCTGGTCCTGGCCATGGGTTGGTTCTGGTGGCTGCGCAACTACCGCCACGAGGGCATGGAGTGGCTCGACCGGATCCTGCGGCTGGGCGTGGAGAGGGATGCCGCCGGGCGGGTGCCATCCGGTGGCGAGCCGGGCCTGCCCGATCCCGTCGACCACTTCCTCGCCGCGCCGGACGGGGAGGCGGCACATCCGCTGCACGCCCTGCGGATGGATCTGCGCATGGCGCATCTGCTGTTCGTGACCGAAGCCGGGTCCACGGAGGCGTTCGTCAAGGAGCGGCGGCCGTATATGGAGCGGGTATGGGCCTACTTCCAGGAGGGCGGCCCACGGGCGGCCCGGATCCCGGGGCTGGTCAGCCTGATCATCTCCTCCCACGTGGGCGACCGGAGCGGCCTCCGGGCCGTCATGGACTCCGCCGTCGCCAACTGCCGTGAATACGGCGGGGACTGGGAGACCGCCGTCGCCCTGATGTTCCGTACGCACATGGTCGTCGACGCACCCGGTGACCTGGACGGCGTCGACGACGACCTCGCGGAGCTGCGGATCCTCAGCCGCCGCGCCGGTGACCGCTGGCTGCGGGCCCAGGTGTGCGGCGCGGCCGGCGAGGCCGCCATGGCCCGCGGCCGCTTCGAGGAGGCCAAGGGGGAGTACGAGGAGGCGCTGCGGCTCGCCTACGAGGTGGGCGCCTACACCGAGTCGCCCTTCCTCATCGCCCGGCTCGCCGAGATCGCCTACCGCGCGGGAGACCGCCCGGCCGCGCTGGCGGGGCTGGACGATGCGAGCGCCGCCGCCGACCGGTACGGTGTGGCGGACTCCAAGGCGTTCGTCCTGGTGCTGCGGGCCCAGATGGCGTCCGAGGAGGGGCACACAGCCCGGGCGCGCGAGATGTGCGAGGCGGCGCGCGCGGACGCCGCGCGCGGCACACCGCCGCCCCAGTTCACGGTGATGCTGGATCTGGTGGACGCCATGGTCACGGCGAGTGAGTCCGGCCCGGGGCCCGCCCTGGCCAAGCTGATCGGAGCCCTGCGCCTGGCCGTGGACAAGCGGTGCTCCGACACGATCCGGGCCACGGTGGTGGACAGCGCGGCAGGACTGCTGGCCGACGTCGGCGACTTCCCGCGCGCGGCACGGCTGCTCGGTACCGGGGACCACTGGTGGGCCGGCCGTCCCCGCCCCATGCCGGAGCACGCCCAGGCGGAACGGATCGGGGCAGCCGCTCGCGCCGCCCTGGGCCCTGCCCGGTGCGAGTCGGAGCGCGCCCGGGGCGCGAGCCTCACCGCGGACGACATCCTGCGCGAGCTGGACCGGGCGCGGAGCTCGTGCGCCACCGAGCCGAAAGCCGCTAACCGCAGGTGAACTTCGACTCCGCCCAGTCCGCCAGGACCAGGTTGTCGAGGGCGCTGTGCGGTTCCACGACCAGCCGTACGGTACTGCGGCCGGTGAAGTTCACCTGGACGGGAACGGCCGGGTCACCGCCCTCCACCGGCCCGGACCGCCACAGTCGCACCCCGTCGGCGTATACGGAGAAGTACACCTTGCCGAGCTTCAGCGTCAGGTCGTCCACCCCGACGAGCGCCTCGTACGAGGAGCAGGAGCGGTTGAGGTCGATGGTGACGGAGGAACGGCCGTGCACGGTGACGCCGTGCGCGTACCGCTGGTCGCCGGCCGAGAGGCCGTACCGCTGCCAGACCCAGCTGCTCGTGCCGATCCGCATCTCGGGCTCGGTGCCGTCGCCGCTGATGTCGTACGACAGTTCGCTCCACTGGTAGACGGCCGGGGCGGGCGGCATCTCGGTCGGTGTCGGCGTCGGTGTCTGAGTCGGTGTCGGCGTAGGCGTGGGCGTGGGTGCCGGGGGTGGTGTCGGCCTCGGGGACGCGGGC
>NZ_NGFN01000525.1 GCF_002148965.1 Streptomyces swartbergensis
CCAGCACACCGCACGACGAGACGCCGCACGACGGGACACCGGGACGCCAGGACGCCGGACCCAGCCAGGACGCCGCGGGCACCGCACGCCAGCACACCGCACGACGAGACGCCGCACGACGGGACACCGGGACGCCAGGACGCCGGACCCAGCCAGGACGCCCCGGGCACCGCACGCCAGCACACCGCACGACGAGACGCCGCACGACGGGACACCGGGACACCGGGACGCCGGACCCCAGCCAGGACCCGGACGCCGCACGCCAGGACGCCGCACGCCGGACTCCAGGGGCCAGTGAACGCGCGCCGGTCGCCGGGGCGCGGCCGGTGGCCTACGACTCCTCCGTCTCCCACGGCACCGTCACGACGATCTTTCCCCGGGTCCGGCCCTCCTCGTTCAGCCGGTGTGCGTCCGCCGCTCGTTCCAGCGGGAACGTCTCGGAGACGTGGACGCGCACCACGCCCTGTTCCGCCAGTTCGGACAGCCGGTGGAGGTCCTCGGCGTCGGGGCGGACGAAGTAGTAGCGGCCGCCGTAGTTCACCACGCCGACGTCGGCGATCGACACCAGGCGGCCCTCGGGGGCCAGCAGGTTGGCCGAGACCTTCAGCGCGTCCCCGCCGACCGTGTCGAACACCGCGTCCACACCCTCGGGCGCCAGCCCGCGCACCCGCTCGCCCAGGCCCGCGCCGTACGTCACGGGCTCCCCGCCGAGGCCGCGCACGAAGTCGTGGTTGGGCTCGCTCGCCGTGCCGATCACCCGGGCGCCGAGGTGGGCGCCGAGCTGCACGGCCAGCGAGCCGACGCCGCCGGCCGCGGCGTGCACCAGAACGGTCTCGCCCCGCTTCACCTCTAGCACCTTGACCAGCACCTGGTAGGCGGTGAGCCCGACCAGCGGCAGTCCGGCCGCCTCCTCGAAGGAGAGGTTGCGCGGCTTGCGCGCGAGGGTGCGCAGGGGCGCGGCCACGTACTCGGCGAAGGTGCCGCGGGAGAGGAAGTCCTCACGTACGTACCCGATGACCTCGTCGCCGACGTCGAACTCCGACACGGCCACGCCGGGCCGGACGACGACGCCCGAGACGTCCCAGCCGGGCACCACGGGGAAGGCCGCTTCGAAGAGCCCTTCGAGTTGGCCCTCGCGGGCCTTCCAGTCGACGGGGTTCACGGCCGCCGCCCGCACCTTCACCAGCACCGAGTCCGGGCCGACCTTGGGATCGCGGACCTCCCCGAACGCCAGCACCTCGGGTCCGCCGTACCGTGAGTAGCTGATGGCCTTCATGGCTCCGACCTTCCGGGCTCGCCGCGCCGCACGCAAGCCGGATGGCCTGAACGAACCGGCCGAAACCTCCCCGGCGCCCCGCGAAGGGAGTCGTCGGCCTATCGTGGCTCCGATCACGTTTCGGCCCCGCTCTGGACGACATACCGACCGGTCGGCATCATGAGTCGGGAACTGTTCACCGGCCCGTAGGAGCGACGCATGAGCCCCGACCATCCGCCCGGACTCGACCTGGACCGGCTGCGCGGCCTGCTCGACCGCGAGCGGCCCGGCCTGGTGAGCGGCGCCCTGTCCGGCCGGCTGATCGAGGGCGGACGGTCGAACCTCACCTACGCCGTCTCCGACGGCACCTCCCGGTGGGTCGTACGGCGGCCCCCGCTCGGCCATGTCCTGGCCACGGCGCACGACATGAAGCGCGAGCACCGCGTGATCAGCGCGCTGCACCCGACCGCCGTGCCGGTTCCGCGGCCGGTGCTGCTGTGCGAGGACGAGGAGGTGCTCGGCGCGCCGTTCTACGTCATGGAGTTCGTCGAGGGCACCCCGTACCGCACGGCCGACCAGCTCGCTCCGCTCGGTCCGGAGCGGACCCGGGGCGCGGTGCTGAACCTGGTGGACGCGCTGGTGGAGCTGCACGCGGTAGACCCGGGCGAGGTGGGGCTCGCGGACTTCGGCCGGCCCGAGGGCTTCCTGGACCGGCAGCTGCGGCGCTGGGGCAAGCAGCTGGACGCCTCGCGCAACCGCGAGCTGGCCGGGATCGACGAGCTGCACGCGACGCTCGGACGGCGGCTGCCCGCCTCCCCCGCCCCGGCCGTGGTGCACGGCGACTACCGGCTGGACAACGTCCTGATCGGCGAGGACGACCGCATCAAGGCGATCCTCGACTGGGAGATGTCCACCCTGGGCGACCCGCTCACGGACTTGGGCCTGCTGGCGATGTACAGCCTGCCGCTCGACGCCCCGGATTCCCCCGTCTCCACGACGGCGGAGGCGCCGGGGCACCCGGACCCGGCGGAACTGATCGAGCGGTACGCCGCCCGCTCGGGGCGCGACGTCTCCGCGGTCTCCTGGTACACGGCGTTCGCCTGGTTCAAGCTCGCCGTGATCCTGGAGGGCATCCACTACCGCTACACCCTGGGCCAGACGGTCGGGCGCGGTTTCGACCGCATCGGCGACCTGGTCCCCGTCTTCATCGAGCACGGTCTCACCACTCTCCAGGAAGGCTGACGGACATGGACTTCGCGTTCGACGCGCGCACCGAAGAGCTGCGCGGCAAGCTGCTGGCCTTCATGGACGAGGACGTCTATCCGGCCGAGGCCGTCGCGCACGAGCAGCGGGCGCGGCTCACCTCGCCGTGGGAGACCCCGGCGGTGGTCGAGGAGCTGAAGGCCGAGGCGCGCAGGCAGGGCCTGTGGAACCTCTTCCTGCCGGACTCCGAGTACGGCGCCGGGCTCACCAACCTCCAGTACGCGCCGCTCGCCGAGATCATGGGGCGCTCCCCGCAGCTCGCCCCGACGGTGACGAACTGCGCGGCACCCGACACGGGCAACATGGAGGTGCTCACCCAGTTCGGCGACGAGCAGCAGCGCAAGCAGTGGCTGGAGCCGCTGCTGGCCGGTGAGATCCGCTCGGCGTTCGCGATGACCGAGCCCGACGTGGCCTCCTCGGACGCCACCAACATCACCACGCACATCGAGCGGGACGGCGACGAGTACGTCGTCACCGGCCGCAAGTGGTACATCTCCGGGGCGATGCACCCGGACTGCAAGATCTTCATCGTCATGGGCAAGACGGACCCGGAGGGTTCCGACATCCGCCGTCAGCAGTCGATGATCCTGGTCCCCCGTGACACGCCGGGTGTGACGATCGAGCGCGCGATGCAGGTCTTCGGCTACGAGGACCACTACCACGGCGGCCATGCCGAGGTGATCTTCGACCACGCGCGCGTGCCGGCGTCGAACCTCATCGGTGAGGAGGGCGGCGGCTTCGCCATCGCACAGGCCCGGCTCGGTCCCGGCCGGATCCACCACTGCATGCGGCTGATCGGGATGGCGGAGCGGGCGATCGAGCTGATGTGCCGGCGGGCCGTGTCCCGTACGGCCTTCGGGAAGGCGCTGGCCCAGCAGGGTGTGGTGCACAACTGGATCGCGGATGCGCGGGTGACCGTGGAGCAGTTGCGGCTGCTGGTGCTGAAGACGGCGTGGCTGATGGACACGGTCGGGAACAGGGGGGCGCACACCGAGATCCAGTCGATCAAGATCGCTACGCCTCGCGCGGTGGTGGACATCCTCGACCGGGCGATCCAGCTGCACGGTGCGGGGGGTGTGAGCCAGGACTTCCCGCTGGCGGAGCTGTACGCGGGGGCGCGGACGCTGATGATCGCCGACGGGCCGGACGAGGTGCATCAGCGGTCGCTGGCGCGGCGGGAGTTGAAGCGGTACGTGTGACGCGGCGGGGCGGTGGAGGGTTTTCGCCCCCGCCGCCCCTACCC
>NZ_NGFN01000526.1 GCF_002148965.1 Streptomyces swartbergensis
GCCCGCAGCTCACGCCGCGCTGTCAGTCCCACCCCCTATCGTGCAAAACCATGACCACCCCGCGCCCCGCAACAGAACTCTCCGCAGACGAGGCCCGCAGAATCGCGCTCCGGGCCCAAGGCTTCCTCGGCGCCCCCGACCGCCGCTCCGGCGTCCGCGGCATCCTCCGCCACCTGGGCGCGATACAGCTCGACACCATCTCGGTCCTGGCCCGCTCCCACGAACTCGTCCCGTACGCCCGCCTGGGCGCGGTAGGCCGGAAGACAGTGGAAGACGCCTACTGGAAGGGAACCCACGCCTTCGAGTACTGGTCCCACGCGGCCTGCATCCTCCCCATCGAGGAGTGGCCCCACTTCGCCTTCCGCCGCCGTGCCTACCGCAGCCGCCCGCACTGGAACCACGAGCTGCCGGACGGCGCCTACGACGAGGTCATCAAGCAGCTCCGCGACGAGGGCCCCCTCACGGCCACGGAGTTGGGCGGCGCGAAGAAGACGAACGACTGGTGGGACTGGTCCGGCTCGAAGGTCGCCGTCGAGCGCGCCCTGATGTACGGCGAGGTGGTCTGCGTGGAGCGCCGCGGCTGGAAGCGCGTGTACGACCTCGCCGAGCGCGCGATACCCGAGGACCTGCTGCACGACGAACTGGACGACACCGAGTGCCTGCGCCGCCTGGTCCGCCTGGCGGGCCAGGCCCTCGGCGTCGGCACGCGCGCGGACATCGCCGACTACCACCGCCTCAAGGGCGAGCAGGTCGACGCGGTGATCGCCGACTCCGGCCTCGTCCCGGTCACGGTCGAGGGCTGGGGCAAGCCCGCCTGGGCCGATCCGGCGGCCCTGGAGACACCCCCGCGCGGCCGCCACCGCACCACGCTGCTCTCGCCCTTCGACTCCCTGATCTGGGAGCGGGCGCGCACGGAGCGGATCTTCGGCTTCACCCACCGCCTGGAGGCCTACGTCCCCAAGCAGAAGCGGGTGTACGGCTACTTCGCGATGCCGGTCCTGGCCGGCGGCCGGCTCGTCGGCCGCGTGGACCCGGCCCGCGAGGGCCGCACGCTGGTGGCCAAGCAGGTCACGCTCGACGGCGCCAAGGCGGTCCCGGCCGTCGCCCAGGCCCTGGCCGAGGCGGCGACCTGGGTGGACTGCACGGACGTACGCGTGGAGTTGGTCGACGCGCCGGACCTGCGCGAGCCCCTCGTGAAGGAACTCGCCCGCATCCTCGTGTGATCCCTACCGGATCTGAGCCCTACCGGATCTCGAGGATCTTCTCCCGCATCGCATACACCACCGCTTCCATCCTGGAGTGCAGCTGAAGCTTCTCCAGGATGTTGCGCACGTGGTTCTTCACGGTGTTCTCGGAGATGAACAACTCCTTGGCGATATCGCGATTGTTCATCCCCGTCGCGACGAGTTTGAGGACTTCCAGTTCGCGGTCCGTCAGCCGCGGCGCGGGCACCAGCCGGCGCTCGTCCGTGCGCTGGATCATCGACTTGAACTCGGTGAGCAGTTTCGACGCCATGGACGGGCTGATCTGCGACTGCCCGTCGGCCACCGCGCGAATGGCGGTGGCCACCTCGTCCGTCGAGATCTCCTTGAGGAGATAGCCGGTCGCGCCCGCCTTGATGGCGTCGTAGAGATCGGCTTCCTCGTCGCTGATCGTCAGCATGATGATCTTGGCGCTGGGGGCGACCTCCTTGATGGAGGTGCAGGCCTCGATCCCGCCCCGCTTGGGCATCCGCACATCCATCAGGACGATGTCGGGCAGCAGGTCGGCGGCCTTCTCGACGGCCTCGGCACCGTCGCCCGCCTCCCCGACGACCTGGATGTCCTCCTCGGCCGCCAGCACGATCTCCAGCCCGCGGCGGAACAGGGCGTGGTCGTCGACCACAAGGACTCTGATCGGTTCCTTGCGTGGAGAGTCCGTGTCCGGGCCCATGCCGACGACGCCGTCGTCGGCATCCTCGTCACGCATCGGTCCGAAGCTGTCCGCCATCGTTCCTCCCCCTGAAGGCTGTGGCCTGTGGTCCTGAGCCATCGCCAACCCAGAGCAACGACCCACCGGTTGGGCCGTGGCCAACCATGATTTCATGCCCGGACGACACCGGGGTGACGGAGCGGGGCGCCAAGGGTCGCACGGGGGTGCCCCTGGGGGCGCATACGCGCTCCAGGGGCACCTGCTCCGCTGTCACCCGGCATGGTCAGCCGCCGAGCGCACCGCCCGCGTCGGGTGAGTGCGCCTGTGTGACCATCGTGTCCGTCCTGAGGTGGATCACGCCGTAGTCGTAGGCGTGCCGTCGGTAGACGACACTCGGTTCCTTGGTCTCGGAGTCGACGAACAGGTAGAAGTCGTGCCCGACCAGTTCCATCTCGTAGAGCGCCTGGTCGAGGGTCATGGGGGCTGCGACGTGGGTCTTCTCGCGGACGACGATGGGGCCGTCACCCTGCACTTCGAGTGAGCCGATCTTCTTCGTGGGGACGGCCTCCTCCGGCTCCTCCTCCGAAGTCGGCACCAGGCCGTTTCCGTTGAGCGTCGCCACGCCCGGGACGTGGTCGGCGACCTCTGCGGCCGAGATCCGGCGCGCGCCACGGCGTGAGAACCGCTTGTCGTGCTGCCTGCGCAGCCGGGCTTCCAGCTTTTCCGCCGCCAGGTCGAGCGCCGCGTACGGATCGCTCGCCGCTGCCTCCGCCCGGATCACCGGACCGCGGGAGCGGAGCGTGATCTCCACTCGGTCACAACGGTCGGCCTGCCTGGGGTTGGGCTCCTTGGACACCTCGACGTCGAGGCTGATCACCTTGCCATCGAGCTTCTGGATCTTCTCCAGCTTCAGCTTCTCGGCCACGTGCTTCCGGAACCGCTCGGGCACCTCGGTCTTGCGGCCCTTGACGACGATGTCCACGCAGAACTCCGTTCCCGGATCGCTCCGCTTCGGTGCGGAGCGTCTCCCTTTTGCACCAGGTTCCGGTGTGCCCCGGAACCTCGGACTCGGTGACTTCCACCTCCTCCCCCGTGGGCGGGATCTCCACTCCACCGTCGCGAGTGATGAAGAAAAACCCGCGGCACGGCATTCGGATTTGAGAGGTGTGGCCTGCGGCTTTCCCTCTCAACCGAACATATCTCGCCCGGACGGATGTCGTCACCCTCTACTGCGGCGTACCTCCGTTCAGGTGAATAAGCCCTCTCGTTACCTGCAACGACGCAAGATCTCAGTCAGTTCCGGTTTATTTGGAAAGAGTCCGGTGATGCCGCGACCACTGCCGCACACACCACGTCCACGACTCCGTCGGCGCCGCCCGCGCCCGTCATTCCCTGCCGGCCGGGCCGCCGGCCCGTCCTCTCTCGCCTTGATCCGACGTTCTGTTCCTCTCTGCTTTCCCACGTCTCTCCCCCGTACACGGCCGCGGCCCCGGCAGCGTTCGAAACCGGCCCCGCCGCCCGCACCGCCCGCGCGGCTTCCGCCAAGGACGCCCCGGTGGTCATCACGTCGTCGACGAGGACGACCGGCCCGCCGGAGAGCAGCCGGGCACCTCCGGGCACCACCGCCAGCGCGCCCGCGAGATTGTCCAGTCGCTGCCGGGAGTTGAGCTCCGACTGGTCGGCCACGGCCCGCCGCTGCCGCAGCACGCCGAGCACGCGGGCAGGCACGCCGCTCCGCCGCAGCTCCCCGGCCGCCGCGAGCGCGATCCGCCGCGCGGGATCATGCCCCCGGGCCCGCACGGCCCGCTGCCCCGACGGCACGGGCACGAGCAGCACAGGAGCCC
>NZ_NGFN01000527.1 GCF_002148965.1 Streptomyces swartbergensis
CGTCCGTGGGCTCGGTCGGCTCGTCGGTGGGCTCCGCGGTCGGCGGCGGGTCGGTCGGGAGGTCCGTCGGCAGGTCGGTGGGAATGTCCGTCGGCACATCCGTGGGCGTCGGAGTCGGGACGGGCGACTCGTCGGCACACAGGATGCCGAGCAGGCAGTCCTCGGACTCCGCGGCGGATGCGGCACCGGCGGCGGTCAGCGAGGCACCGGCCGCGATCACGGCGCCGGCCGCTATCCGCGCGACACGGATCCGCGTCTTCTTCGTCATGTGGTTGCTACCCCCAGTAGCTCATCGTCATTAGGCACCGCGCGGGGCTGTGCTCGACGGGGATAGCTGCGGTGAAGAGCCCCCCGGTTCACATGCGCCCCAGAGACACGCATGCCGCGCTTTACCCTTCCCATTTTTCAAAGACACGTCAAGGGCGTTTGCGGGCGCCATGTCCAACTACGGGGGCAATGCCGGGACTCTGACTCTGTGAGTGTGATGTAAAACCCAGACATGCGGGCACAGAAAAGGCAACTGCCGCCCTGACGTCGGCAGTTGCCTTGTCGACAAACTTACTTCTCCTGCTGCTTGCGCCAGCGAATTCCGGCTTCGAGGAACCCCTGGATTTCGCCGTTGAACACGGCCTCGGGGTTGCCGACCTCGTAGTCGGTGCGCAGGTCCTTGACCATCTGATACGGGTGCAGCACGTACGAACGCATCTGGTTGCCCCAGGAGTTGCCGCCGTCGCCCTTGAGGGCGTCCATCTTGGCCTGCTCCTCCTGGCGGCGCCGCTCCAGCAGCTTGGCCTGGAGCACGTTCATGGCCGTCGCCTTGTTCTGGATCTGCGAGCGCTCGTTCTGGCAGGAGACGACGATGCCGGTGGGGATGTGGGTGATGCGCACCGCGGAGTCGGTGGTGTTCACGCCCTGGCCACCGGGGCCCGAGGACCGGTAGACGTCGATGCGCAGTTCGCTCTCGTCGATGTCGACGTGGTCGGACTTCTCGACCACGGGCAGGACCTCGACGCCCGCGAAGGAGGTCTGCCGCCGGCCCTGGTTGTCGAAGGGCGAGATGCGCACCAGCCGGTGCGTGCCCTGCTCGACGGAGAGCGTGCCGTACGCGTAGGGCGCCTGGACGGCGAAGGTGGTCGACTTGATGCCGGCCTCCTCCGCGTACGACGTCTCGTAGATCTCGGTCTTGTAGCCGCGCTGCTCGGCCCACCGCAGATACATGCGCTGGAGCTTCTCGGCGAAGTCGGCGGCGTCGACGCCCCCGGCCTCGGCGCGGATGTTCACCAGGGCCTCACGGGCGTCGTACTCGCCGGAGAGGAGTGTGCGGACCTCCATCGCGTCCAGCGCCTTCTTCACGGCGAGGAGCTCGGACTCGGCCTCGGCGCGGGTGTCCGGGTCGTCCTCCTCCTCGGCCATCTCGAAGAGGACGGCGAGGTCGTCGATACGACCGCGCAGGGCCTCCGCCTTGCGCACCTCGGCCTGGAGGTGGGACAGCTTGCTGGTGATCTTCTGCGCCTCTTCGGGGTTGTCCCACAGGGACGGCGCGGCCGCCTGCTCCTCGAGCACGGCGATGTCTGCCCTCAGCCTGTCGAGGTCCAGAACGGCCTCGATCGACTCCATGGTCGAGGAGAGGGACTTGAGCTCTTCGGATACATCGACGACTGCCACGCCTCCAGCGTAACGGCTCCGCCCGGCGGCCAGCGCCGGGCTGCCGGAGCCGACGGGGTCAGCCGCGGGCGGGGGCTCCGGCGCCCCGGCCTCCTACGGCGCCCAGCGCCAGTCGCCCGTCGTCGACAGCCGGGCGCTCACTCCGACCGCCGCCGGAGCCGGCTTGGCCCGTCCCGCGGGAGGGCCGGGGGGAACGAGGCCGAGCGCTTCTTCTCCCCGCGCCACCCGGCGCCGGACCCCGCCACCGTCAGCCTTCGCCTGTCCTGCCGGACAGGTCAGGGGGACGACGCCGAGTTCCTCGACTCCCCGCGCCACCCCCCGCGCCCGTCCAACGCCGCCGGCAACCAGGACCGACCCCGACCCCTGTCACCGGCGGGCTTCGCCCGTCCAGCGGGACAGGTCACGGGGACTGCGGGGCCGAGTTCTTCGTGTCCTGGGGCGGTGTGCTCGCGTCGTCGCCCGATGTGGACAGCCACGCCCCGACACCTATCGCCGCCGCCAGGGCGACCGCGGCCGCGCTGAGGGCCACGCGGCGGCGCCGGGCGATGGCGCGGTTGCGGGCCGAGCCCGGCCGGGGCGTGCCCGACGCGCGCGGGGCCCGGGCCGTGCCGTGCGCGCCCCCGGCCAGTTCGTCGGGGGCGGGTACGCGCATCGAGGTGTGCGTGTCCCGGTTGGAGTCGGCCGGTTTCGCGCCCGGCACCAGGGGGACCGCGCCCCGCCTCCGGACCCGCTCCCCGGCCGGTGCCGGTCCGGCGGGCTGCTCCTCCCGGTCCGCCTCCTCCGCGGACTCCGTGTCCGGCTCGTCCACCTCCAGCGGCGGCATGCCCGCCAGCATCGGCAGCAGCTCCCGCAGCCGGGCCCCGAGCTCCGAGGCCCGCAGCCGCGAGGCCGGCGCCTTGGCCAGGCACTGCACGAGCAGCTGCCACAGCTCGTCCGGGATGCCGGGCAGCGGGACGACCGTCTCCGTGACGTGCCGGCGCAGGACCGCGCCCGGGTGGCCGCCGCCGAACGGGGTGAAGCCCGCCAGCAGCTCGTAGAGGACCGTGGCGAGCGCGTAGATGTCGACGGAGGCGCGGGGCGGCAGGCCCTCGACGATCTCCGGGGCGAGGTAGTCCGGCGTGCCGATGATCTTCGTGGCCTTGGTGCGGCGCGGGGTGTCGATGAGCTTGGCCACACCGAAGTCGGTCAGCAGCGCGCGGTGGGAGCCGCCCGGGCCCAGGGGGCCCTGCATGTCCAGGAGCACGTTCTCCGGCTTCACGTCCCGGTGCACGACACCCGCGGCGTGCGCCGCCGCCAGCCCGTCGGCGATGTCGGCCGAGATCGCGACGGCCGCCTCGGGCGCGAGGCGCCGGTCCCGCTCCAGCCGGGTCCGCAGGTCGGTGCCCCGGACGAGGTCCATGACCAGCGCCAGGTCGTTGCCGTCCACGACCAGGTCGCGCACCGACACCACGTGCGGGTGCTCCAGGCCGAGCAGCGCCGTCCGCTCCTGCACGAAGCGCCCGACGAGCTCCTGGTCGGACGCGAGGTCCTCGCGCAGCAGCTTGATGGCGACGGGGCCCTCGGGACCCTCGCCCAGCCACACCGTGCCGGCGCTGCCCCGCCCCAGGATCTGGTGGGCGGTGTACCGGCTGCCGATCTTCCGTGCCAAGGCTGCTCCTACCGACGCGTGTTGTCGCTAAAACTACGCGTCCGGAGAGCCAACCTTCACTGGGGAGGCAGAAATCACCCGCCAGGTGTCGACAAATCACCAACCCCGCAGGGCGGTTCAGGTCAGTTCGTGCCCGAACTGCTCCCGCTCAGCTTCTCGAACCAGCCGGTCACGGTGTTGAACCAGTCGGTGAGCTGGTCCCAGTAGCCCTTGCCGGTGCCGATCCACTCCTGGAGCGGGCTCAGCTCCCAGATCAGCCAGCCGGCGACGAACAGGATGACGATCGTGAAGAGACAGCCCTTGAGGCAGCCGAGCCCGGGGATCCGCATCCGGTTGGCGCTGCGCTGCCGCGGCTGCCGGGGCTCACGCTGGGGCCGCTGCGGCTGCTGGGGCTGGGCCGGCGGCGGGGGCGGGGCGTAGCGC
>NZ_NGFN01000528.1 GCF_002148965.1 Streptomyces swartbergensis
CGTCACATCACCTTCGACTGCACCGGAGAGCCCTACGAACTGGCGCGTTTCTGGTCCGAGTTGCTCGGCCACTCGATCTCCGACGAGGACAAGCCCGGCGACCCCGAGGTACTGATCGAGTTGCCGAACGGCGCCCCCGGCCTCCTCTTCGTACGAGTCGAGGAAGGCAAGGCAACCAAGAACCGCATCCACTTCGACCTGGGACCCACAGGCCGCACCCGCTCCGAGGAAGTCGAACGCGCCACAGGCCTCGGCGCCCGCATCCTGACGGACCGCACCCTCCCGAACGGCCGAGGCTGGGTGGTCATGGCCGACCCCGAGGGCAACGAGTTCTGCGTCGAAAGGGGAGAACTGGATCCGGTGGAGGACCGGGTGGAGGACCGGGTGGAGGACCAGGTGGCGGACTGACGGGTCCCGGCCTACGACAACGGCGGCGGCCGGGCGAGGCGAGGACGCTCAGTCCAGACCGAGCACCATCACGTCATGAGGATGCACCCTCCCACGGCCGCGTCTCACCCACCTTGCGATATCCCCACGCCCGGTAAGCGGCCTGCGCCGCCCCGCTCCCGGGATGCACGTTCAGCACGACCCGTTCGACCCCGACACCATCGAGCAGCACCTCATGCAGCCGCCGCGCGACACCGCGCCCACGCCACCGCGCCCGTACGGCGAGCTCCATCAACAGAAAACTGCGCCGCCCGTCCTCCGGGCACACATCCCCACTCATCCCGTCCCACCACGCGCTGCCGGCCTCCAGCACGCACCCATAGGCCATGCCCACCGGCTCACCACCCGCGTCACGCCCCAGCACGGCCCGAAAGCCGACCCTGCCCGCCTGGGACGGAAACCGCCGGAACGCGGCGGTGGCCTCATCCTCGGTCACGTAGTACGGCGCCCCCGCGAACGCCTCGGCGTACACACCCCGAAGCGCCTCCTGCACCGCCACGGCACCGGCCCCGCCCATCCGCTCCACGGCCAGGCCTTCCACGCGCTCCCCACCCCTCAGAAAACCCAGCGGACGGTCAATGTCAGGGGGTCTGGATCCATTATCGCGGTCCACGGAGGCGCCTGTCGCCGTTCTCCAGAATGATCTTTACACCCGAAATGCGCCCGTAGGGTCACCGGTGACGGACCCAATCCGCCTGACTGAAACGGGAGTTGAGAGTGAGGCACGACGTTGCGGCGCTGAGGGAGGAACTCACGGCCATGGCCGTGGCCGATCACCGGTCCTCGGTCCACGCGAACAGTGATGACCCCGCCGAGCAGCTGGCGTGGCGCCGGCTGACCGCACGGCACGGTGACCGGCTCAGCGAGATCATGGACGAATACGGCTGGCCGACGGCGGAAGTGGTCGGCGAGGAGGCCGCCCGCGCAGCCTGGCTGATCGCCCAGCACGCCGACCGGCAACTCGACGTCCAGCGCCGCGCCCTCCGCCTCATGCAACAGGCGGTGTCGGCAGGCTCGGCCGGCCCCCGCGAACTGGCCTTCCTCCACGACCGCACCCTGGTCAACGAGGGCCGCAAGCAGCTCTACGGCACACAGATCGCCGGCGTGAAGGACGGGGCACCGGTCCCGTGGCCCTGCGAGGAACCCGAGCGCGTGGACGAACTCCGCGCGGAGGTCGGTATCGAGCCGTTCGACGAGTACGTGGCCAAGTTCTCGACGCCCTGACGCCGGGCAGGGCTCCTTGGGCGGCGCCGAGAGCCCTCGAAACGGAACCCGGACATCCAGGAACACGTGTACGAAAAGGTCTCGCCGTGCGTGGCCGGAAGTGACAGGATCCCTTCAACCGGCCTGTCGAAGGCCTGAGTTGGGGGATTTTCATGAGAAACGGGAGCTACAGACGTGCCACGGCGCTGGCCCTGGGGGTGACGCTGCTGGCCGCACTGCCGCCCGCCGCGACCGCTCATGCCGCGGAGAGCGCAGCCGCCCGCACCACGGCAGAGGCGGACCGCACCGTGGATGCTGAGACCACCGATGACTTCGCCACCCTCGCGGATGCCGTCCTGACCAGACGGACCTCCGCACTCCTGGACGGATCCCAGGCGACCCGCCGTGCCGCCGCGGCGCTGCCGCTGAAGGGCGACGTGCACGTCACCAGCGGGCTGGCCCGCGCTGAGGACACCGCGACAGACGTCCTGCGTGACCGCAGAGCGCGGCTCGCAGCCCTGGACGAGGCCTACACGGCGGCCGAGACCGAGGTCGACGTGGACGAGGTGCGGGTGACCGGCGACCGGGCCACTGCCCAGGTCACCGAGACGACGATGCTCACCTACAAGAAGATCGAGGGCGAGGAGCCACCGACCACCGGCTTCCAGGCGAAGCACGAGCTGACCTTCGCGGCAGCGCCGGACGGTACGTGGGAGCTGACCGGATTCACGCCTCTCGACGAGGAAGGGCCGGCCGCGATCAACTCGGTGGTGGACACCGCCGAGGGCAGCGGCCCCACGTCCGCCGGCGCAGCGGAGGAGCCGATCGACGAGGGCGGCGAGCCCGAAACCGACGGCCCCGCGCCCCAGGAGACCAAGGCGGGCAGCACCCAGCCCACCGTCCAGGCCCAGGCCAAGGTCAGTGCCACCGCGAGCTACGACTACACCGCGATGGCGAAGTACGCGGAGAAGCACTGGAAGAACTACAACTCCAACTACCGCAAGTTCAACGATGTCGGGGGCGACTGCACCAACTTCATCAGCCAGGCGCTACGCGCGGGCGGCTGGAAGAACAACACCGGCTGGTACAAGAGTTACAAGAACTGGTGGTACAACTCCTCGAACCAGACGACGTCCTGGATCAATGTCAACTACTGGGCGTCCTTCGCTCTGCACAGCGACCGGGCCTACAACCTGGACAACGTGTACAAGCTGGGGATCGGGGACATCCTCCAGATGGACTTCAGCGGCAACCGGTCCAAGGACCACTCCATGATCACCACGTACAAGAGCAACGGAGTGCCCTACCTCACCTACCATTCGACCAACACCTACCGGAAGTCGGTGAAAAGCCTTGTGGCGCAGTACCCGCGCGCGACGTATTACGCCTTCCGCACCTGACGGGAGCGGACACCGCTCATGGCGGCGTCGCGTCGGACTGCTCGTGGCGGTGCTCTGCGCGGTACTGCTCACCGCCTGTGGCGGCGGGGACGACTCCGCGTCCGCGAAACCCGACCTGGCGGACCAGGACCGTTTCCTGCAGGACTACGTACAGTTCCTCAACACATCGGACGAGGACGGGCTGGCCGGGCTGCTCGACGCCCATCCCCAGGGCTCCAAGGACGCCCGCGCCCGGATCAAGGCGTACGGCGGACAGGACTGGGACGTTCGGTGGACCCGCACCTCGGAGTTCGCGGGCGTATGGAAAGTGGATATCACCGGCACCGCAGGTACCAAGAACCGCCCCGTCCGCGTCACCGAGACCCTCACCTGGGAGAAAGAGCATTGGGTGATGACCCCACTCCCGGGTGTCGTACCGACCCCACCGGACGCGGCGGGCACCGAACCGCCCGGATGAGCACAACAGGGCCCCGCCGTTTCGCCGAAGAGGCGTCGAGGGCTTGAGCAGGACAGCGAAAGTGCCCTTTTGAACTGGAACGACAGGGCTTCTCCAAGGCTTCTGTCGTTCCAGCAGGAAGGCACTTTCTGCTCTGCGCACGAGTGGCTCCGCGCCCCACGGCTACCACCACTCACCAGCTACCCGGCGACGGCCCCGCATCCCGCCCCAACCGGCCCC
>NZ_NGFN01000529.1 GCF_002148965.1 Streptomyces swartbergensis
TGCTTGGCCCCGCCGCCGACGCCCTCGGCCCGGCGGACCTCGCCGTCCTCGCCGCCCGTTCCCTGACCGCCCGCCTCATCGCCGACGCCCTCGACGCCGACTCCCCGCTCATTCCGGTCGGCGAGACCCGTGACGCCGTCACCGACCGGATCGCCGAGGCCCTCGGCGCACCGCCCCGGGGTACGGAGCGGGGGCTGCGCTCCTTACTGCTGCGGACGGCCGCAACGGTGGCCGCTCGGGCCGTCGAACGCCGCCGGCGTGCCCTCACCGAGGCCGCACACCCCGCCGCCGGCGACATCCTGCGCTACCTGAGCCGGGGCGCGGCCTTCCGGGAGGGCCTGCGCGCCCTCGTCGCCGGCCTGGAGCCGCCCGTCGCGGTGGTCGGCCACAGCCTCGGCGGCATCATCGCCCTCGACACGCTTATCTCCGCCCCGCTGCCGCAGGTCGGCCTCCTGGTGACGGTCGGCTCCCAGGGCCCGTTCCTCTACGAGTCGGGCTCCCTGCCGTCCCTCGAACACCCCGCGCCCCTGCCGCCGTCCGTCCCCGCCTGGCTCAACCAGTACGACCCGCGCGATCTGCTCGGCCATCTCGGTGCGGAACTCTTCCCGGGCCGCGTCACCGATGTCCCCGTCGACAGTGGCCAGCCGTTCCCCGCCGCGCACAGCGCCTACTGGACGAACCCCGCCGTGTACCGCCACATCGTGGACCACCTGCCGTGACCGGGCCGATGCCGTCCGTCGACCCGGCCCGGGTGCACGCCCTCGTCGTCGGGATCGAGGCGTACGAGGCCGGGGACGACTGGCGACTGCCCGGACCCGCCCAGGACGCCGTACGGTTTTGGCGACTGCTGCGGAACGCCGGGGTCCCCGAGTCCCAACTGCGGCTGCACCTCAGCCCCTTGCCGTCCTACGACCCTCAAGTCCCCTACGGGCGCGCGGACCAGGCGACCTTGCGCCGGGTCCTCGTTCGCGAACTGTCCGAGGCCCAGGGCGACATGCTGTGGGTGTGGTGGGGCGGGCACGGAGTGCTGGACCGGGCCGGGCGGCTCCGGCTGTTCTGCGCGGACGCGGGCGTCGCCGACAAAGTGGGGATCGACCTGGAATCCGCGCTCGCCCGGTACGCCGGTGACGCCGTGCCCGGGCTGCGCGAGCAGATGTGGATCGTGGACGCCTGCGAGACCTTCGAGGAGGATCTGGCGTTCCGGGAGGCGCTGCCCGCCGACGCCCTGCCGGTGGGCCGGCCCAACCACGCGCACCGGCAGACCGTGCTGCGCGCCGCCGGACGGGGCAGGGTCGCGGCCAACGACCCCGTCCGTGCCACCGGCCTGTTCTCCGACGTCCTGCTCGGTCTGCTGGCCGACCGGGCGGCCGTGCTTCCTGCACCGCCCGATCCGGAGGAACTGTTTCCGGCCGTTCGGGCGCGCATCGCGTCCCTCAGGGAAGAGGGCCGTACTCTTCAGCACCCCGAGATCCGGCTCCAGGGCCCCGACCGCACCGAGACCCTGCCCCCGGCCGGACCGCCCGCCGCGCCGCGCCCCCTCGCGGCCTTCCAGCGGGCGGTGGAGGCCCTCCTCGCCTACCCCCTGATGCACGACCCCGACGAGCGGCAGACGGTCGTCGCCGCGCTGAACCCGCGTGTCACAGCRGTACTGCGCCGTCACAGCAGGGCACGCACCGACGTCGTCAACATCCTCGGCGGGCTCGCCCGGCGGAATCCGCAGGCACTGTGGGACCTGTTCGACGCCGTGGTGTCCATCGACGACGACCCGAAACTGAAGAACGAACTCGCCGCCGCGCTGGCCGAGTTGGCGGCCCCATCGGAGCGTCGGCGCGATGGGCGGTGATCAGTGGCGTGATCGTACGGTTTTCGCCCCGGGGGGTATTGGCCATGATGGAAAGACACGGGGCATCGCGTGCCACCGTGCGAGAAGGGGGAGCATCTTGGACCAGCCGCCCGCTCTGCACCACGCCGGAGCCGCCGTACCTGAACCGGTCGTCGCCACCGCGGAGACCGATGTCTGGGAATCCGATCTGGCGGACCTCGCGGCGCTGCCCCTGAGCGCCGTGGACGGTCTCCCCGCCCTGTCCCCCACCACGCGCCTGCTCACCGAGGTGCTGCGTGCCCGGAGCAGCATGCGGAGCGGAGAAGGGGGACCCAGCGCCCGGGCCGATTAGCCGCTGCCCGTCCTGACGGCAGAGCCCCGGTGCGGCACCCGCACGCGCACCGGGGCCCCCGCGTGTCCGCCAACCCGACCGGAGGTCCGCGACGATGACCAGCGAGCAGCACCTCGCACCACTCCGCATGCCGGACCGGCTCTTCGCGGAGCTGGCCGCCGGGGGTGGCTCGGCAGCGGCCGTCGCCTTCCTCGAACGAGCCGAACGCGCGCGGCGGTTGCTGCTCATGCGCACCCTCCTCGGTCATCTCGACGCCCTGCCCACCCCCCTCACCCCGGTCGCCGAAGCCTGGCGGGTCCTCAAGGAGGCGGCCGAGAAGTCGCCCGAGCCGGTCGAACGCCTGCTGCTGGCCCCGGCGACCGGCGGCTGGATGTCCCACATGCTGCGCCGGGTGCACGGCACGGCGACCGGCCCGCCCCTGTGGGCTGAGGCGGGCCACCTGAGCGCGCTGGCTCTCTCGGCCTCCTTGCACGCGGGCACACAGACGGCGCTCGACGTCCCTCTCACCTGCGGCCGGTTGCCCCTGCCCGGACTCGGCATGATCCAGCTCCCCGACGCGAGAGCGGGTCTGGCGGTCGGCCGGGCCACGACGGCCGGGGGAGAGCTGACGGTCACCGGGCCGGGCCGCACGGCCGGCTCGGTGCGGGTGACCTGCCGTCCGTTGACGCGTGCCGACGCCGAAGGGGGCACCTGGCTCCCGCTGCGGACCCTCAGCCACACCGGCCCCGGCGGCGGGGACCCGGTCACGGTCGTACTCGAAGACCTCGACCCCTACCGCGATCTCGACGACCATCTGCCTCCCGCCCGGCTCGACGAGGACGAGGCACAGGAATGGCAGCGGTTGTTCGGGGAGGCCGTGCGGATCCTCGCCCGCCCGGGCATACCGGGCCCCGGGCGGGTCGACCCCGCCATGATCCGGGCGATCGTGCCCTTCGGGCGCACCGCCGTCAGCCCGCCCCCGCCACCCTTCGTGCAGGTGTCGGCCTCCAGCGGTGACTCCTTCGGCGGCATGCTCATCGTCCGTCCGGCCTCCGCGCTCGCCCTCGCCGAAACCGTGGTGCACGAGCTTCAGCACAGCAAACTGGCCGCCCTCCTGCACCTGTTCCCGCTGCTGGAGGACGACCGGGCCGAGCGCTACTACGCCCCCTGGCGCACCGACCCGCGCCACCTCACCGGCCTGCTGCACGGCGCGTACGCCTTCACCGGCGTCGCGGGTTTCTGGCGGGACCGGCTGGCCGGTGCGAACGAGGGCGAGGCGGTCGAGCGGTCCGCCTACTTCTTCGCCCTGCGCCGCCTGCAGAGCCGCCTGGCCGTGCGCACCCTGCTGACCAGCGGCCGGCTGACCGTGCAGGGCCGCGCTCTCGCGTCGGGGCTCGCCCGCACCCTGGACGGCTGGCTGCGCGAGCCGGTCCCGCACGCCGCCCTCACCCGGGCCCGTACGGCCGCCGCGCTGCACCGCACCGAGTGGCGGCTGCGCAACGTCGCCCCGCCCTCCCCGGGAC